>JAYUUU010000281.1:0-5083 GCA_043754395.1 Vicinamibacteria bacterium | reverse complement strand
CACCAAGGACGGCGTCACCGTCGCCAAGGAGATCGACCTCAAAGATCCGATCGAAAACCTCGGGGCCCGCATGGTCCGTGAAGTCGCGAGCAAGACGTCCGATGTGGCCGGCGACGGAACCACCACCGCGACGGTTCTGGCTCAGGCCATCTACCGCGAGGGCATCAAGAGCGTCACCGCCGGGATGAACCCGATGGAGCTCAAGAGCGGCATCGATCGCGCGGTCGAGGTCGTGGTCGAGGAGGTCAAGAAGCTCTCCAAGCCGGTCAAGGGCACGATGATCGCGCAGGTTGGCACCATTTCCGCCAACAGCGACGAGACCATCGGCAAGATCATCGCGGAAGCGATGGAGAAGGTCGGCAAGGACGGCGTCATCACGGTGGAAGAGTCGCGCTCCATGGAAACCTCGCTTGAGGTTGTCGAAGGAATGCGTTTCGATCGTGGTTACCTCTCCCCCTACTTCGTGACCGATTCCGAGCGTATGGAAGCGGTTCTCGAGGACGCGTACATCCTTTCCTTCGAGAAGAAGATCTCGAACATGAAGGACCTCCTCCCGGTTCTCGAGAAGGTGGCCCAGCAGGGCAAGCCGCTCGTGATCATCGCGGAAGAAGTTGAAGGCGAAGCGCTCGCGACCCTCGTGGTCAACAAGCTGCGCGGAACCCTCAAGGTCGCGGCGGTCAAGGCTCCGGGATACGGCGATCGTCGCAAGGCGATGCTCGAAGACATCTCGACGCTCACCGGCGGTCGCGCCATCACGGAAGACCTCGGCATCAAGCTCGAGAACCTCCGCATGGAAGACCTCGGCCGCGCCAAGAAGATCGTGATCGACAAAGAGAACACCACGATCATCGAAGGTGCCGGCAAGGCGAAGGACATCGAGGCTCGGGTCAAGCAGATCCGGACTCAGGTCGAAGAGACCACGTCCGACTACGATCGCGAGAAGCTCCAGGAGCGTCTGGCGAAGCTCGTCGGCGGCGTCGCGGTGATCCGCGTCGGTTCGGCCACCGAGACCGAGATGAAGGAAAAGAAGGCCCGCGTCGAAGACGCGATGCACGCGACCAAGGCAGCGGTCGAAGAAGGCATCGTTCCCGGCGGCGGCGTCGCTCTGCTCCGCGCCATCCCGGCCCTCGACAAGCTGATGGAAGGGAAGTCGCTTTCTGAAGATCAGAAGGCGGGCGCCCAGATCATCCGTCGCGCGATCGAAGAGCCCATGCGCTGGATCGCCACCAACGCCGGCAAGGAAGGCAGCATCATCGTTGCCAAGGTTCGCGAGATGAAGTCGGAAGAGGGCTACAACGCCCGCACCGACAAGTTCGAGAACCTCACCGAAGCGGGCGTCATTGACCCTGCCAAGGTGGTCCGCTTCGCCATCCAGAACGCCAGCTCCATCGCTGGGCTCCTTCTCACGACCGAGGCCGTTGTGGCCGAGATCCCCGAGAAGAAGTCGGCAATGCCTGCAGGCGGCCCTGGTGGCCCCGGCGGCATGGGCATGGATGATTATTGATTAGCTGGGGAGGCGGTAACCGGCCCCGCCCCCCCAGACCCCCCGTCGCTTCGGCCGGAGTGAATCCGGCCTTCGCTTGGCTTCGGGGTTTCGTGAGGGGCGGTTTCTTCGGAGGCCGCTCCCTTTTTCTTTTTCAGACTTATTCAAGACCTGCTACGTAGAATCATTTGTGGCCCTTTCCCTTGGGGTTTCGACGCGGGCGGGCGTAACTTCATCTCGTAAGGAACAGTTTTCCAAGCCGAACCGACAGACAAAGAAAGACATAAAGACGATGACATCCAGGTCCCGGGCAGTGGCGACGTTCTTCGCCGTGGCAATGGCCACGACGCTTCTCGCTGCGTTTTTCCAGTCCCAGATCCGACGTCCCCAGACCGCTGAAGCGCGAGCCATTGAGGCCGCTGCCCCCGTGGCGACGCCTCTCCCGGGCGCTCCGCTCACTCTGGACACCTTCCGGAACATCGTCAAGGCCAAAAACGCGGGCGTCGTGAACATCACGATCTCCAGCAAGCCCAAGGCCACGCGCGGCAGCCGCCAGATGCCGTTCCCCTTCTTTCAGGACGACGATCCCCTCGGCCCGAATCAGCCGAATCAGCGCTCGGGCGGCTCCGGATTCATCATTGACGCCGACGGCACCATTCTCACTAACCGCCACGTGGTGGACGAAGCGGACCAGATCAATGTCACCCTCGACAACGGCAAGCGTTACGACGCCAAGGTTCTTGGCAAAGACGCCCGCACCGACATCGCGGTGATCAAGATCGAGCCCAAGGAAACCCTCACGGTTCTTGAACTCGGCGACTCCGAAGCCGCGGAAGTGGGCGACTGGGTGATGGCGATCGGCAGCCCGTTCGGCCTCGGCAACAGCCTCAGCGTCGGTGTCGTCTCCGGCAAGGGCAGCGTCTCCCGAAACATCAGCCTCGGCCAGCAGGGCACCGGCATCGACATGCTCCAGACGGACGCTGCGATCAATCCCGGCAACTCCGGCGGTCCCCTGCTCAACACCCAGGGCCGCGTGATCGGCATCAATACCTTGATCATCACCCAGGGCCTCGCCCAGAACGCCGGCGTGGGCTTCTCCGTGCCGATCAACGTCGCGAAAGCGATCCTTCCGCAGCTCAAGTCGAAAGGCAAGGTCATCCGCGGCTGGCTCGGAGTCTCCATCCAGAGCGCGTCCGAGGATTTGGCACTCACCTTCGGCCGGAGCAAGGCACAAGGCGTCATCGTGAGCGCCGTGACCAAGGACAGCCCTGCCGACAAGGCCGGCATTGAGCTCGAGGACTACATTTACGAAGTCGATGGCCGTGTCGTGACCGACAATTCCTCGCTCACCAGCTACATCGCGGGCCTGCCTCCGGGCACCACCGTCTCTCTCAAGCTGATCCGCTCGGGTGCAGAGAAGACGGCACGCATCACGCTTGGGACGTTCCCTGAAGGGGACGCTCAGACCGCGGCGAACAACGATGGTGACGACGATGCGTCCGAGGAGAAGGCCGCGACAAACCTTGGTATCGAACTTTCGACTCTCTCTTCCACCCTGCGCGAGCGCATGGATCTGCCCGACGGTGTTCGCGGCGTGGTCGTGCGTTCTGTGGAGGCGGGCGGCGCCGCCGAGCTCGCGGGACTCACGCGCGGCGACGTCATCCTCATGGTCTCCGGCGAGGAAGTGTCCTCGGTGAAGGAGTTCAACGCCGCCGTCCGCAAGTCCACCCCTGCGAAAGTCGCGCGTCTTCGTGTCCGTCGCGGCGAGACGGTCATTGTCATGGGGCTTCGCCTCGACCGCTAACGCCTGGCCGCACCATTCGCGTCATCCGTGAGCCGCAAGCAGTAAGCCGCGCCCGCCGCATCAGAGACCGATCACGAAGGGAGTTTCCGAATGTCCGATCCAATAGAAAACCAACCCCCCGACTTCGAGTCCGGAGGTTTCTCTCAGTCGTCCCTGTCGGATCTGCCGTCCGAAATCGCCATCCTGCCGCTTCGCGACACTGTCCTCTTTCCCGAGGCCGTGCTGCCCCTCGCGGTCGCGCGCGATGCCTCCGTCACCCTCGTGAACGATGCGGTACGCCAGCAGCGCACCATCGGCGTGCTCACCCAGAAAGAAGCGGGTGTCGACGATCCGGTCGAGGCCGACCTCTTCTCGATCGGCACGCTCACCCACATTCACAAGATGTTCAAGTTCCCCGACGGCACACTGCGTCTTGTCGTCCAGGGCGTGGGCCGCTTCAAGGTCCTCGAGATCACGCAGTATCGGCCTTACATCAAGGCTCGCATCGAAGTTTTGAAGGACACGGACACCGCCGATAAGCAGGTCGAGGTGAAGGCGCTCGCCCAGGCCGCGCTCTCGATGTTCCAGAAGGCTGTCGACCTCACCCCGAACCTGCCCGACGAACTGAAGAACATGGCGGCTCGCACCACCAACCCAAGCCACCTCGCTGATTTCATCGCGTCATCGCTCCCCTCTCTCACCAGCGCCCAGCGTCAAGAGCTGCTCGAAGTTCTCTCCGTGCACGAGCGTCTCGAACGAGTGAATCGTCTGCTCGCCAAGGACCTCGAGGTTCTCGAAGTCGGTTCGAAGATCCAGAATCAGGTGAAGACGGAGCTGCAGAAAAACCAGCGCGAGTACTACCTGCGCGAGCAGATGAAGGCCATCCAGAAAGAATTGGGCGACGGCGACGATCAGCAGCGTGAGATCTCCGAACTTCGCGAGAAGATCGAGAAAGCCGAGATGAGCGAGGAAGCGAAGAAAGAAGCTCTTCGCGAACTCGATCGCCTCACCCGCATGCCTCAGGCCGCGGCCGAGTACACGGTCACCCGCACGTACATCGACTGGCTGGTCAGCCTGCCCTGGAACAAGCGCACCGAGGTGGAGCTCGACATCCAGAAGGCGAAGGATGTCTTAGACGCCGATCATTACGGTCTCGAGAAGGTGAAAGACCGCATCCTCGAGTACCTCGCGGTAAAGAAGATGAAGCCCGACGTCAAAGGCCCGATCCTCTGCTTCGTAGGGCCCCCCGGCGTCGGCAAGACCTCGCTCGGGAAATCGATTGCGGCGGCCATGGGACGCAAGTTCCACCGGATGTCCTTCGGCGGCATGCGCGACGAGGCCGAAATCCGCGGCCATCGCCGCACCTACATCGGCGCTTTGCCTGGTCAGATCATCCAGGGCCTGCGCCGCTGCGAGAGCAAGAACCCCGTGTTCATGCTCGACGAAGTGGACAAGCTCGGTCACGACTTCCGCGGCGACCCCGCGGCGGCCCTGCTCGAAGTGCTCGACCCGGAACAGAACAACAGCTTCAAGGATCACTACCTTGATGTGGCGTTCGACCTCTCTGAGATCGTCTTCATCACCACCGCGAACGTGTTGGACACCATCCCGCCCGCTCTGCGCGACCGCATGGAAGTGATCCGCCTCGCCGGTTACACCGAAGAGGAGAAGCACCAGATCGTCCGGCGCCACATCATTCCGAAACAACTCGAGAACCATGGCTTGACCGTCGAGCAGATCGCCTTCGGCGACGACTCGATCACCAAGCTGATCCGCGAGTACACGCGGGAGGCGGGCCTGCGCAACGTCGAGCGCGA
>JAYUUU010000280.1:0-5839 GCA_043754395.1 Vicinamibacteria bacterium | reverse complement strand
GGCGATGGCGGTGACACGGATGCCCTTGAAGAACTCACCCCCCGGCAAAGGCGAAGCCCTGTCGGGCTTCACTGTGACGAGGCCGATACCGCTGTCGTGCGCGTAAAGCACTTCGTCCACGAGACTGGCCGCGGTGAATCGTCCAACGGGCGTCACCGTCTGAACTCGGCCGCCCAGGAGAATCGCGATTCGCTCTGGAGCGCGGAAATACGCGGCGCCGCCCTTCGCCACCATCGTCTGCCACACATCCGAGAAGTCTCTTTCCTTCGGGTCGAGTTGCGACTCGAGAGGCTGATAGAGAAGGAGGCCGGTCGGATCCTCCACCACTTCGCCGAAAGTCCTGGACCCTCCCGCGAACATTCGCCCGTCCGAACCGACCGCCACCGAAAGCGCCACCGCGGAGCGGCCAAGAGGAGTGAGGCGGAAATCGACACCGTCATAGGTGAGCAGGCCGCTGTTGTTCGCCATTAGAACGAAGCCGCGGGGGTGGAGAGCGGTTGCGAAGATCTGCGGCCCGACGATGGCGCCCGCGGATTCCTCCATCGCCCTCGGCCGCAAGACGTTCACAAACGGAGCGCCGGCGCACGTCCCCTGAGCCTCGAGAAGAGACGCGTCGGCGAAAAGGACAGCGGCGAAGGCCCAGAGCTGGGCGGAGAATGAGCGCATACGAACTGGGGGTATTAAGGGAGAGGGCAGAGTTTAGATCTATCTTCGCCCGGGCCTTTTGCGAGAATGGCCTGTGATCGAAACGATCTTTCTCGATGCCGGCGGCGTTCTCATTCACCCGAACTTCGATCGCGTGGCGGAAGCGCTTCAGCGAAGGGGTGTCGGCACCACCGGCGCGTCCCTCCGTGAGGTCGAGCCCCGGGCCAAGCGTGACCTCGAGGACCCGTCTTTCATTCGAAGCTCGGATGATGACAGCCGCGGTCTCGTCTATTTCGCCACCGTGTTGCGCCGAGCGGGGATTGAAATCGACGACTCGGTGCGGGAAGCCTTGACCGAGTTGCGCGCCTATCACGCCGAGCACAATCTCTGGGAGACGAAGGACAACGACCTGATCCCTTTCCTCGTGCGGCTCCGGGCCAGGGGGCTAAGGCGCGTGGTGGTATCGAACGCCAACGGCACACTCCACGCGCATTTCGATCGGCTCGGGCTCACGCCCTACTTCGACGCCGTGTTCGATTCCTACGTTGAGAAGGTCGAGAAACCCGACCCCCGGTTTTTCGAAATCGCTCTTGAGCGCAGCGGCTCCCGCAAGGAATCCACCGTTCACGTTGGCGACTTCTATGAGATCGACGTCGTGGGGGCGAGGAGCGCCGGGCTGGCTGCGATCCTGCTCGACCCTACGGGTTTGAACAGCGACCGCGACTGCGTCCGGGTGGCCTCCCTCAACGAACTCGCGGAGCACCTGGGTGCCTGACGAGCACTCTGCGTACCTTGAGGCTCAGTGCCACGAGGATCAGGGACACCAGCGCGCTCACGTAGCCCATCACCGCATAGCCGACGGAGGAGAACACGACGCCCGAAAGCGCGCTTCCCGTCCCCGCGAGGGTTGTGAGGACGAAGTCGTTCACGCTCTGAATCCGCGCGCGTTCCCGTTGCGAGAGGCAATCCGAAAGCAGCGTCGATCCCCCCACGTAGCAGAAGTTCCAGCCGAGGCCGAGGAGAAATAGAGCAACCGCGAGGGGAGCCACATCGGTGGACAGCGTCGCCATCAGACACGAGACGACGAGAACCACCGCTCCCACGCCGATGAGCGGGCCGCGGCCCCAGGTGTCCGCGATGCGTCCCGAGAAGACCGAAAAGGCGTACATCCCGAATACGTGCGAGGACATCACCGCCGCGATGCTCGAGAGCTCGTGGTGGTGATGAGACATGTGGAGCGACGTGATGACCATCAGCATCACCATGACCACCTGAGCGATCGCCATGGTGAGGCCGGCGACCCGCACGCCCTGGTCTTGCAGGATTTCTCTCACGCTTCGAACCGGCGCGTCGGCCGCGATGTCCGCCAGCTGAATCTCCTTCGCGAGCTTCCCTGGGTCCGGCCACAGAAGTACCACCACCAGGATGGCGCCGAGTGAGAAGAAGAAGGCACTCGCCGCATACGGCCCGGCAAGGGGCGGGCCGCCGAGCGAGACCGCGAGGGCCGACATGGGCGCGACCAGAGTCGGGCCGAGGACGGCGCCCACGGTTCCGCCCAGGACCACGGTGGATATGGCGCGTCCGCGCTCCTCCATGCGGTGCACCTCGCCGGCCATGAACCGCGCGAGTTGCAGTGCTGAGTTCGCGGCGCCCATCAAGACGAGGCCGAACACGAAGCCGCTGAAGGAGTGCCGAGTCACGAAGAGCGATGCGAGCGACGCACCGAGGACCCCCACGAGTAGACCCAAGGCCAGCGTCCTTCGCCTCCCGATGGGATCCATCAGCCGTCCCCAGACAAGAGTCGCGAGGGCGCCCCCGGCCCAGTAAAACGCGGTGGGCACGCCCGCGAACGAGGGACGCCCCGAAAGCTCGGCGCCTACGATCGGCGTCACCGTCGAAGCGACCAGAAACCCTGCCGAACCCATCGCCTGCGCTCCGAAGAGCGTCCACTTCAGTTTTCGCGCTGCATCCTTGGAGGACATCAGGATCTGAAGGGAAGGGTCGTCACTTCGCACCCGACTCCGCCCGAGAGAACCTTCGTTCCGACCTCTGCGTGTGAGCGGTGCACGTATCCCATCGCGATGGGACCGAACCGAGGAGAAGCCCCAGAACTCGTCACCCGGCCGACGACCTTTCCCTCTGCCGAGATCTCGGCTCCCGCCTTGAGGGCCGACTCGCCCTTCAAACCGACGAGCTTCTTGTTGACGTTTCCCCCGCGTCCTTCGAGCCGCGCCACGACTTCCTGGCCGAGATAACAGCCTTTCGATGAGGAGTGATACACGTGAAGCTGACCCGTTTCGTGGAGCAGGTTCTCTTCCATGACATCGATGCCGTGCCACGGAAGACCTTCCTCGACACGCATCGCGTCGAGGATGGTCGGGGAAATCTCATCGCCCAGCCGCGCGCGGAGGTGTCCTTCCATCGCGGCAGCTCGTTGCGCCTCGACGTGGAACGTGAAGCCTCCTGCCGGCATGTCGCCTGCACGGCAGATACGGACGGCGCTTCCCTCGAACGGCGATGTAGTGAAGGATTCGGCCGCGCCGGGAATCGTTGTGAGTCCCAAGGCCATGAAGGACGCCTCTGCTTGCGCTCCAAACACCCCGAACACGACGTCGTCCGGCTTTTCGAAGCGTACGGGCGCTCCGACTTTGTAATGGACAAACGTTTCCACCACGATGTCCCGAACCGCCGCAGGCAGCTCACAGATCAAGGCGTCGCTTTCCGAAAGCACACGCATCCACGCGACCTGCTGACCCTTGAGGTTCATCAGAGCCGCGAGTCTCCCCTGTCCAGGGTTGAGGTTCGCGATGTCGTTCGATAAGAGGTTGTGCAGGAACTTCACGCGGTTTGGTCCGGCCACTCGGATCAGGCGGAGCCGGTCCAATCTGGTCCAGCCCGCGCTCTCGCGAACCGTCGTCACGGCATCTTCACTTCTCAAGCGAGCGAGTTTAATCGGCGTGGCCGGATATCATCATGGGCTCCCGCACCCCCACTGTTGAGATAAGGAATTCAATGGCCGCCACCAAGATCATCGTCAAGAACAACGGTTCCATCCGCGTCGAAGGAGATTTCGAGATCGTCGATGAAACCGGAAAGGCCTTCGATCTGGCCGGCCGCGACGCCATTGGCCTGTGCCGCTGCGGTCAGTCCGGGAACAAGCCCTTCTGCGACGGCTCGCATGCCAGGTGTGGTTTCGCTTCTCCGATTGAGGCGCGAGCATTGCCGCCAATGAAACCGAAGGTCTAGCTAGCAGGGTGCTGAAAAACCTCGGTCGCCCAACCGGCGTTCCGAACAATCTCGCGAGTCGCCAGCGAATAGCGGTTAGTGGATCCCGGCTTTCGCCGGGATACGCAGGGTGCTGAACTTTTTCAGCACCCTGCTAGGTTTCGACGTAGTCATCCATGCTCGCCAGGAGGGCTTCGGGTGTGGCGCTCACGAGGATTCGCGATCGTGCCGTGGCCGGGGCGAACCCTTCGCGCACCGCCTGTTCGATGACACCCAGAAGCGGGTCGAAATAACCGGCGACATTCAGAAGCCCCACCGGCTTCCCGTGAAGTCCGATCTGATTCCAGGTGAGGATTTCGAAGAGTTCATCGAAGGTGCCGAGGCCGCCGGGCATGGCGACAAAGCCCTCGGAGAGATCGGCGATGAGCTGCTTCCGTTCGTGCATGGTTTTGACCACGCGCAACTCGACCTGCTGATACGCCCGCTCCTTCGTGTTGAGATGAGTCGGGATCACGCCGATCACCCGTCCGCCCCGGGCCATCGCCGCGCGCGCCGTTTCACCCATCAGGCCGATTCCGCCGCCCCCGTACACAAGAGTGCGGCCCGAGGCGGCGAGGAGGCCGCCCAGTTCCCGCGCCGCGGCCGCGTATTCGGGTTTCGCCCCCGGGTACGAGCCGCAATAGACGCCGATGGATTTCAGCGGGGGCATGGCCCGAGATTCTCGCAGAACGCGAAGCCCCGGAACGGCACTCGAGCACGCCGATCGGGGATCTTCTGGTATCGTTCTCCTCCCTTTCGGAAGACGTACGTGGGCCTGTGGCGCAGCTGGGAGCGCGCTTGAATGGCATTCAAGAGGTCACCGGTTCGATCCCGGTCAGGTCCACCATTTTTTCCCGAGATGGGGGGCGGTGAACGGCCCCGCCCCCCAAACCCCCGGTCGCTCCGGCCCAAGTGAATTGGGCCTGCGCTTAGTTCGCGGGGCCGCAGTTCGCGAACGGACTGCCGTGCTCAGCCCCCCAGACCCCCGTCGCTCCGGCCCAAGTGAATTGGCCCTCCGCTTGGTTCGCGGGGCCTTCACCGACGGACTGCCGTGCGGTCCCTGAGCCCGCCGAAGGGCAGCCCCCCGCACCCCCCAACTACCAAGCCAGTTAGACACTCACGTCACCCCCGGCGGAGCCACTCCGTTCGACGTGCGCAGACCGGGGGCCTAGCGCGAAAACCCGTTTCCGTCCGCGAAACGTTCGCCACGAGCTCCCAATCGCGACCGGCGACACCCGATGCGAAAATCGACGGCGATGACACACATGATTCGCCCTGAAGACGTCCGCGCCTGGGAATACACCCTCCCCGGCGGCTGGAAAGTTTTCGCGGGCAAGACCGACGAAGACAATGAAGCTCTGAGCCTCCGTGTTGCGCGGGCCAATGACTACTGGTTTCACGTCCACGGCTGCCCCGGCTCCCACGTCATCCTGCAAGGCCCCGACGGCGAGGACCCCGACAAGGCGATGCTCAAGATCGCGGCCTCAGTCGCCGCGTATCACAGCAAAGCTCGCAATGCGGGGGTGGTGCCGGTCTCCTGCACGCTTGCACAAAACGTGAACAAGCCGCGCGGCGCGAAGGTTGGCACGGTTGAGATTCGCAAGCAGACGACACTCAAAGTGCGTCCCGGATTACCGACGGTCTGAAGAAGCCTGGCGCAGTCTGCCCTCAGGGCAGCTCCAGCTAGTCGCGACCGATCAGAATGAGGTCGGCACGGTCCTTCGGCCGGCCCGCTCGACCCCGACCTGGTAGATCACGTCGGGGTCCAGAAGGTCCGCCTCTTTGAGATCGAACAGAGGTACTTTGAAGGTCTTGAGGGCCGCGAACACGCGGCGCGCGTTTTCCGGTGTCGGGATGTCGATGTCCTGAGTGGCGCGGACGAAGCCATGGGCGGCGAGTGCGTGCGCCCCCACGAGCATGAACTCAACGC
>JAYUUU010000279.1:0-3329 GCA_043754395.1 Vicinamibacteria bacterium | reverse complement strand
TCACGAGGCTGACGCCTCGCTCCAATTCCTGGACGATAAGCACCCGGACGGTTGCCGGGCGAGGAGGGCTGCGAAGTCGGAGAGGAAGGCGCTCCCGGGCGACCGGAAGGGGTAGTCGTCGGAGTCTGAGCGCCGCGAACACCGGGCGTCCCACCACGGAGACCGGGGCGCTGTGGCGGCGCGCCGGGGCGGGTGGCGACCCGATGCTGTCCAGTGGTTCGGGTCGGCGACGCGATCGGCCGGATGGCGCGAATGACGGGTGCGATCGGCTTAACGATCATCGGCACGGCTGGAGCTACCGGTTCGACGGGAGTTCCCTCTTCGGGCTCGGTGCCGGCCTTCGCGGCGGCGGCTGGACGTCCGATCGGCCGCAGCGGCGCGATACGTGGCGTCATGCGAACCGGAGCGGCGGCTGGGCCTACGGCCGGGATTCCATCGCCCTCGATGGCGTCGTCACCTGTTGACTCGGCGTCCGACCGGATTTCCGCCGGGGCTTCGGGCGGAGCGACCGGTTCCGCTTCCGGGGCCGCCTGCGCCTTGCGCGCGCGGCCAATAGGAGCCACGGTCATCGGGACACGGGGTGCGGGAGTTTCGGCCTTCCCGGCGGCTGGCGCTTCCGCGGGCGCGGCCTCGGCCGGGGGAGCCGGGGTCGCCTTGACAGGAGCTTCGACTGGAACCGCCTCGGCGACGGGTTCGGGTGCTTTCACCGCGACGCGAGGAGCCAGTCGAACGGCGGGGGCCGCGGGGGCGGGGGCGGCCGCCTTCGGAGACTTCACCCCGGCTTTGCGCGCCGCCTTTTCCTTCTCGGCCTCGCGCGCTGCCTGTTCACGGGCCGCCCGTTCGGCGGCGACCTTCGCTTCGCGTTCCTTCTCGATCGCGTCGCGCTCGCCCTCGTCTTCTTCGGAGCCGTACACGCGACTTTTCCGCGCGCTCTGATTCTCGAGGCGCACGTGTCGCTTGAATTTGGTGGCCTGGTCTTCGTCGACGGAACTCGAAGGGGCCTTCGCCTCGATTCCCATCGCCTTCAGCTTCTCGATGATCTCCTGAGACGAGAGACCGAGTTCGCGGGCGAGTTCGTATACGCGGGGTTTGGGCATGAAGGTTTTATCGACCTGTTTCTGGACGCATGAAAGTAACGGAAATCCCTAGGATCGACGGTGCACCGGAGCCCTGGAACACTAGGCGACTTCTCCCGCCGCCTTCGCGGAAGCTTCGGCAGGGGCTGCCGCGGCCTCGGGGGTGTCGGCCTCTGGAGCCGCTTCCTTGACCGCAACCTTGGGCAGCGCCGCAGTAGCAGCCTGTCGCAGTGAATCCGCGGTGGCTTCGTCGATGTCGATCGATGCGAACTCTTCGTTCGTCATTTGCAGAAGATGGTCGAGCCCCTGGACGCGCGCATCCATGAGCCGCTGGACGATGTCCTTGTCCACGCCTTCCATGGTGCGGAATTCGGTGAGCTGAGCTGCCACTTCAAGGCGCTTTTCTTCTTCGCTCTTGATCTCGATGCGCCAGCCCACGAGTTTCGCGGCAAGGCGGACGTTTTGCCCGCGCTTGCCGATGGCGAGCGAAAGCTGTTTGTCCTCGACCACCACTTCCATGATCTTCTGTTCGGAGTCGACCACCTGCACGCGAGCCACCTGGGCCGGCTGCAGAGCCGCCTTCACCAATGCGACCGGATCGTCATCCCACTCGATGATGTCGATCTTCTCGCCGCGCAGCTCGCGGATCACGGCCTGCACACGCGTGCCCTTCATGCCGACGCAGGCGCCAATGGGGTCGATGTCCTTGTGGGTTGACTCGACCGCGACCTTGGCCCGCTCCCCCGGCTCGCGCACGCAGGCGCGGATCTTCACCGTGCCGTCGAAGATTTCGGGAACTTCCATCTCCAGGAGCTTGCGGAGCAGGGCGCCATCGGTACGGGATACCGTCACTTGCGGTCCGCCGCGCGTCGAACGCTGCACGGACAGAATCGCCACGCGAATGCGGTCGCCGGTCTGATAATTCTCGGCGCGGCTTTGTTCCTTGCGAGGCAGAACCGCTTCGGTGCGCCCGAGGTCGATGATGTAGTCGGTGCCTTCCTGGCGCTTGATCACGCCGTTCAGGACGTCGCCGCGGCGGCGTTCGAATTCGGCAATGACGTTGTCGCGTTCGGCGTCGCGAACCTTCTGGAAGATGACCTGCTTCGCGGCCTGCGCGGCGATGCGGCCAAGACCCTCGGTCTGCTTCGGGAACTCGATCTCCATGCCGAGTTCGGCCTCGGGAATGAGGCCGCGCGCCTCGTCGAGGCTGATCTCGATCTCTTCGTCCGTGACCTTATCGACCACTTCCTTGACCGCGAAGACGTCGATGTCGCCGGTCTCGTGGTTGAACCGGCTGCGCAGGTCCTCGTCGTTGTTGAAGAACCGCTTCGCGGCCTGCAGAATCGCGTCCTCGATCGCCCGGATGACCACCTCGGGATCGAGGTTCTTCTCGCGGGAGACCTGTTCGATGCGGACTTTCAGCTCGTTTGCCATGATTTACCTGAACGAAATTTCTCTTTGGGCGTGGCGCAAGGCCGAGAACAAAACGGCGATCTCGGCGCCTTCCCGGCCCTTGTTATCGCGAGGGATGATCCGCACCTCCTTATCGCTCACTGCGAGCAGGCGACCCTTGATTTCCCGAACCGGCGCGGTTTCGGCCGCGGGTTCAGACGCGGCGTCTACGTACGCGGCGTCCACGTACGTCACTTGGACGTTCTTCTCCAGGACCCGCTCGAAGTCCCGAGGCGTCCTGAGCGGACGCGTCATGCCCGGGGAGGAGACTTCGAGGGTGTACGAACGGCCCACCGGGTCCTCGACGTCGAGGATGGCTGAGATCTCCCGAGAGGCGTTCTCGAGCTCGTCAAGACTGATCCTGCCGGGCTTGTCCATGAAGATTCGCACAATCGGACCCTGACCACCCCGTTTGACCTCCAGATCGACGAAATCGAGGCCCGATGCGGCGGCGACACGTTCGGAAACCGAGCGCACAAACACCTCTACTTCCAGCCCTTTGCGGGCCTCTTTGTCGTGGCGGGCCGATACGCTAGCGATCAATCTTCAAAGACCTCGTCAAACAGTAATGTGCGACGGAAAAAAAAGAGTGGGCGTCTGCCCACTCAAGCAAGCACGGAGTATACGGGCTAGGGGTTGCCCCCGGCAAGCCCTATCTACTTTGAGGTGAACGATCTTTCGGGTGCTTTGCCGGGGGCCAGGGCACGAACGAGCTGGTCGTCGCCTGGTACGCTCGGTAGGCATCGTCGCGCCTCCGCACCGCCTGTTCCTCGGTCGCCGGGATACCCGTGACCCCTGAGG
>JAYUUU010000278.1:0-4141 GCA_043754395.1 Vicinamibacteria bacterium | reverse complement strand
CAACGCAGAGGGCCGAGGGAATCATATTCGACACCCCGCGCGAACCGACGACCGGGAGAAATGCCGGGGTCACGGCCGGCGCATGCTGGAAGTAGAGTCGCTACCTCATGACGCCGGGCCCCAGCACAGGTTTAGGCACCGTCCTCGGCGGGATCCTCGCTCTCTCCTCGCTTTCGACCGCCCTCACCGCGTCATGCTCGAGAGTGGACGCACCTACGCTGCCCGCTGCATCCGAGAGTGCGTCGATGAAGCGGATCCGCCAGGTCTTCGCGCGGGTCCCCGAAACGCTCGCGAAGAATCACAAGACGTTCGCGGCGCCAGGCGGAACCGTGAAGGGTTTCGGCGCGGGAGAGGCCTACCCGCAGATCTGGCTCCGCGACAGTTCCTGGATCGTTCCTGCCGCGGCGGCGTACTACGACGCCGACGTCCTGACGTCGTGGCTCGATCTCCATCTCGCCGCGGCTCAGAAGAACGGCCGACTCCGCGACTGGGTCGCCACAGGCGCTCCCGAGGTCTTCAGGGAATGGGCGCCGCGGGTCGCGGCTTTCGGAAGGCTATCGGTGGACACGAACTCCAACGAGTCCGATCAGGAGCCGAGTGCGGCACTTGCCTACTGTCGCGCGCGGGAAGCGCTTGAGGCACGCGCACGTATGGATAGCGCCCACGCGGGCCGCGTTCAACGACTGGTCCAGGCGATGGACGCGCTCCTTCGGGACCGCACGGATCCAAAGACCGGACTTGTTTGGAGCGGCCTGACCGCGGATTGGGGCGACGTGAGCCCTCTTTATCCCGACCAACGCGCGATCTATCTGGACGAAAAGACGCCGCGAACGCTCGCGCTCTATTCGAACGTGATGGCCTTTGCCGCGCTCGAGTGTCTGGCATCGCTTGTGGACGAACCCAAGGTGAAGGCGCGGCTCGAAGCACGGGCGTCGAAGCTTCGCGAGGCTCTGCGGGCGAACTTCTGGATGAAGGAGGAGGGGTACTTCAGAATCAGAAAGACTCTCGACAAGCCGCCATCTGCGGCATTCGGTCGCGACGAGGATGACCGCTTCGCGCTTGGCGGCAACGCCCTCGCAGCACTTCTCGGCGTCGCCGATGATGAACAGGCTGCCGCCATCTTCGAAACCGCCGACCGTCTTCGCACGGAGAACGACTTCTCAACGATCTCCACCACTTTGATCCCCCCCTACGACGCCGGGGTCTTTCAACATCCCGCGATGCGCGCAACTTTTCAGTATCAGAACGGCGGCCAGTGGGATTGGTTCGGCGCGCCGTTGGTGCAGGCCGAGTTCGAACGCGGCCACACCGAGCTGGCGCGAAGCCACCTCGACCAGATCGTGGCGCGCACGCTTCGCGCCGGGCCCGGCATTCATGAGTGGTACGCCCAGGATGGCGCCCCGAAAGGGAGCGGTGCTTATGGGGCCGCCGCGGCCGTGCTGCACAACGCGATCATCAAGGGGCTGCTCGGCGTGTCCGCTTCGGCCACGGGGTATCGCGTGGTGATTCGGACCGGCGAAACCCTGCTGCCTTTCGAGGTTCCTCAGCGGGCCGCGGGAACAGGACTCACCCTGAGCCAGACCGTCTCGAAATCCGCAATTGATGTTGCAGTCGCGGGAACGGCGCGTGTCTCCGAGGTGTGCTCGCTCGTGCCGCCTGGCCAACAACCCGAAGACTCGTCCGCTATCGACACGGCGATGCCTCGCCGCGTCCACCTGATCGGACTCGACAGCTATGTGTGCGCCGACGTCTCCGCGTCGGTTTCGCCGGTTCGAATCCGCTTCGGCCTGAAGCCTTGAAACCCTTAACGGGCCGACGCGGTCTCGTCGAAATAACCGCGGCGCGCGATCACGCGGTAGCCCTTCACGAGCGTTTCCACTTTGATCTTGCGGAAGCCGGGTTTCTTGTGCTCGGGCGGCTCGTAGCCGAGCACATAGTAGGTCGAGGTCATGTCGAGAAGGCGGGTGAGCCCCTTCGACATGTCGTTCGTGTTGCGGATGGTGATACCGCCGGTGTCGTCCGCGAGTGCGGACGAACCCTCGGCGGCCTCGGAGAACGCAAACGGGGTTTCGCCCGCGTCGCGGTCGAGGGCAGGGCCGTACTCGACGTTTTGAAACCTGCCCATGCCTTGCAGACCCCGCGAATCGACGAAATGGATCGGAGCGTTCGCGAGCAGCGAGCGCGTCACCACCTCCTGCTGCTTCCTCGACTCATCCGAGTCGTGAGCGAAGCCGCCCGAGACCATCACCACACTGTGACGCCCGGGCTGGCGGGCCAGCCAGTCGAGCGACGAAAGGAGAACGCCGTAGGCATCCTCGCGGCGAATTCGCGCGTCGTGGTCCACCTCGGAGGCGCGGCTCTCCACCGCGGCGGACGCACTCTGTTCGTCGAAGCCTGGATTCAAGGCGATGAAGCGCTGGGTGACGCGGGCTTTCATCGATGGATCGCCGCGCCGGATCGCGATCGCCTCGGCGTCGGCCATAGGGAAGCTCGAGCGATCCTCCACGCGGCGCCCACGGATCTTGTCGATCGCGGCCGAGAACGTCGCGCGATTCCCAAAGACCTCTTCGGCCAGGGAGATCTTCGACCAGGGTGCGATGAGCACCAGAGCGCCGTTTCGCTCGGCGAGGGTTTCGATCAGTTTCTTGAGAGCCGGGCGGAGACGTATCGCTTCCGAGGGCGACATCTGTCCGTCATCGACGAACACCACCGAGACCGCCCCCGGAGCTGCGCGAGGAGGAGGTGTCGCGGAAGGATACGGCTCGACGATCACTTCTTCGGGCCCCGCGTCGCTTGCAGGCTCGCTCGAGAAGCCCTTAAAGGATGTGATGGGACGGACCTTGCCGTCTTCCTTCACCACAAAATCCTGGGCGGTGAGTCCCGTGACCACGCGATCCGCCTTGTCGAGCACAACGAAGTCGACGAGTACAAGGTCTGTGCGCACCCCGAAGACGGGAGGTTTCGGCCGGTCCTGGGTCGGGGCAGAGGACGCCTGGGCGACCAACAACAAAGCGAGCCAGGTCGCCTGAGGGAGCATCCTCGGAGGTTAGCAGCGGGTCCTTGCAGAGTCTTTCCCGCTCGCCGCAAGGCCGTGGAGGCTTGGGAAAGTCGCCGGAGCGGCGAGTAGAGTCCCACCCGGACAGTATTCATGAGTTCCTCTTTACCTGCAAAAACCGGAGGGTCGCCGTTCACGAACGGCGAGCGGCACACCACCCTCTGGCTCGCCCTGACCGTCCTTGGGGCCTTCGCCACCATCGGTTCGGCGCAGACCGGTGCTGGATCTCCGGTGCGGCCGCGTTTGATCTATGCGGGCGATGCGTACTTCCCTCCGTTCGAATACAAAGATGACAAGGGGTTCGCACGAGGGTTCAATATCGAACTGGTCAAGCTCGCCGCCGAAGACGCGGGCTACGACATCGACTTCCGGCTCGGCGCCTGGGCGGACGCAGTAGCGGATCTGAATGAGGGCCGGGCCGACCTTGCCGCGGTGGCCTATTCGGGCGAGCGGGCCGAGCGGTATGACCTGCTCTCCCCCATCTGGAACATGCACATGTCGATCCTCTTTCCGCCGGGCCGGGCTTCGTATCCGACCGGCATCGAGGACCTGTCGGGCGAGCGGGTGGCCCTGCTCGGACGCGGCCTGATGCATGAAACGCTGCTGAAGCTGCCGCCGGAGAAGCAACCGAAATACCGGCTCTGCGCGGACCAGTTCGAGGCCATCCAGAAGCTCATCGCCGGCGAAGCCACGATGGTCGCGGGGAATGGGCTCACTCTGCGCCACATCGCCGCACAGTTTGGCCTTGTCGACCTCGTCGAGGTGGATGTGGCGTCGACCTCGTACTACCTCGTCGCGATGAAAGGGAGAAGCGGCGAGCTGGCCCGCTTCGTCGAATCGCTCGAGCGCATCCGCGCCTCTCCGAGGCTGAGCGGCGTGGTCGAAAGCACACTCACCATTGCTCCTCCCCCGGTGCCCTTCGTTCAGCAGCTTCGCAAATACGCGATGGCAGTTCTAGCCCTCCTCTTCCTCGCCGGTGGTGCGTTCGTATGGTCGGGGCTGCTGCGCAAGGAAGTGCGCGCGCGCACCGTGGAACTCGAGCGGGGTCTGGCCGAGCGGCAGAAGCTGACCGCGGAAAGGGATCGC
>JAYUUU010000277.1:0-4994 GCA_043754395.1 Vicinamibacteria bacterium | reverse complement strand
GTACCGCAGGGAAAACCCGGGCCTCGCGAACGAACTCGACCAGATGCAGCGCCGCCAGCTGCCGGAGGCCTGGGACAAGGGTCTGCCGGTGTTTCCCGCGGACGCGAAGGGCCTCGCCGGCCGTGACGCCTCGCAGAAGGTGCTCAATGTTCTTGCCCAGAACGTGCCGTGGCTGATGGGAGGATCGGCGGACCTCGCACCCTCCACCAAGACACGACTCACTTTCGACGGCGCCGGCGACTTCTCGGCTCACGAATACGGCGGCCGCAACTTCCACTTCGGCATCCGTGAGCACGCGATGGGCGCCGTGATGAACGGCATGTCGCTCTCGAAGGTCCGGCCTTACGGTTCGGGCTTCCTCATCTTCAGTGACTATGGACGCGCGCCGATCCGTCTCGCCGCCATCATGGAGATCCCGGTGGTCTACGTCTTCACTCACGACTCGATCGGTGTCGGCGAAGACGGCCCCACGCATCAGCCGGTCGAGCAGGTTCTCTCGCTCCGAGCGATCCCCGGACTCATCACCATTCGGCCCGCTGATGCGAACGAGGTGGCGGAAGCCTGGCGTTACCTGATGCCCCTGCGGCATGAACCCGTGGCCCTCATCCTCACTCGCCAGGCCCTGCCCACGATCGATCGCACGAAATACGCGGCGGCCAGCGGCCTCGCGAAGGGTGCTTACGTCCTGGCGGATGCCGAGGGCTCTAAGCCGGACGTCATCCTGATGGGAACCGGCAGCGAAGTTTCCCTTTGCCTCGCCGCCCATGAACAGCTCGTGAGCGAAGGGATCAAGAGCCGCGTGGTCAGCATGCCTTCGTGGGAAATCTTCGAGCATCAACCAGTGGAGTACCGTGAGTCCGTTCTGCCCGCTTCGGTGAAGGCGCGGGTTTCGGTGGAGTTGGGGTCGACTCTCGGCTGGCGTCAGTACGTCGGCACAAACGGGCGGACCATCGGCATGAAGACCTTCGGCGCTTCGGCTCCTCTTCAGGAATTGCAGAAGAAGTTCGGATTCCGGCGCGACGACGTGGTAGCGGCGGCCAAGGAGCAAATCGCGGGAGCGAAGAACTCATGAAGATCGTGGTTGGTTCGGACCATGCGGGTTTTCCGCTGAAGCAGGAGATAACAGGCCTGCTCCGCGACCTTGGCCACGAAGTCCTCGACGTGGGGACTCATTCGACCGCCCCAGTCGATTACCCGGACTCGGCGGAAGCCGTCGGACGGGCGGTGGCCGACGGGCGCGCCGAGAAGGGTGTTCTGATCTGCGGAAGCGGGGTGGGAGCCTCGGTCGCGGCCAACAAGGTCAAGGGCGTGCGCGCCGCGATCTGCCATGACGTCTATTCGGCGCACCAGGGAGTCGAGCACGATGACATGAACGTGCTCGTCCTCGGCGGCCGAATCATCGGCCCGGCCCTCGCCGCAGAGCTGGTGCGCGCCTATGTAGGCGCTCGCTACACCGCCGAGGAACGGCATGCGCGCCGCCTCAAGAAAGTCATCGCCCTCGACAACCGTTGAGGCGCCCCTGCCCTTTGTGACCGCACGCACGGGAAAACTGCCGTCGTGAGCCGTCTCACGAAGAGGCGGTTCGAACACGGGTAGAGTCCCGGCTGTCGTACACCCCCACTTGAAGGAGTTGAGCCCATGCGTCAAGCCCTAGCGATCGCCGTTCTTCTCACCACCGCAGCGCCCGTGCTGGCGCGCGACAACGCAGCTGCTCAGGCGAAAGCGCGCCAGGAAGTGCAGGTACTCCTCGACCGCATGGCCGTCGCCGAGAAGGCGGGAGACGCCCTCGCGATGGGCCAGTGCTACGACGGCGACGGGATGCTGCTTCCCTCTTCGGGTGAGCCGGTGAAGGGCCGCGAAGGCATCACCAAGCGCTATCAGGCGATTTTCGCGGGCAAGACGCCGCGGTTTCCTCTCGAATCCGAGGAGTTGTGGGTGCTCGACGACGTGGCGGTGAGCCGCGGGGTCACCCGGGCGCCCTCCACAAAGCGCAACGTCAAAGGCGCTATCCGCAATCGTTACGTGATGACCTTGAAGCGGAAGGGTGAAGGCTGGGAAATCCACACGCTGGTCTGGAACCCCATCGTGACGACGACGCCCGGAAAGCGCGACGACGAGTAGTCCGAAACTTCGCTCAGCGGATATCGACGCCGTAGGGCAGGCGGGCCCACACCGTCATCGACTGCCGCAGCAGCCGATCCCGGAGACGAGCAGCGAGAGCCTCGGGGGAAACGTTGACCCGCGCGGTCATGCCGTCCCAGCCATCCGCTTCTTCGAAGAGCCGGTCGAACGGGCTCTTGGGCGAGGGGAAAATCACCACCGCCACATCGTCGGTGGCCGCGATCTTCGCCTTCTCCTTGGCCATGGCGAGGGCCCTGTCGAAACCCCCAAGCTCGTCCACGAGGCCCACCTTCTTCGCCTCGGCCCCGGTCCAGACGCGACCCTGGGCGACCTCGTGCACCTCGTCGACATCCATTTTGCGGTGCTCGGCCACAAGGGCCAGGAAACGGTCGTAGAAACCTGAGGCGAGGCCCTCGACCTTCGCCTGATCCTCCGCGGTCCAACGACGTGTCGCACTCGCGAACGAGCCGCCCTTCCCGAAGTCAACATAGTCATTGGTGATGCCGAGCTTGTCGAACATTCCCTTGAGGACGAACTTCCCGAAGAACACTCCGATGGACCCGGTGATGGTGCTCGGGTCGGCGACGATGGCGGTGGCGGGCGCCGAGACGTAATAACCACCCGAAGCCGCATAGTCCCCCATGCTCGCGATCACCGGCTTTTCGGCCACGGTGTTCTCCACTTCGCGTGCGATCACGTCGGACGCGGAACCCGAGCCGCCGGGAGAGTTCACGCGCAGGACCACCGCTTTCACCGAATCGTCCGATGCCGCCGCGCGGAGCGCTTCCGCGATGGTGTCCGAACCCGCGACCGTTCCTGAACCGAACCCGGCGTCCTGGCTCTCGCCCGAAAGTATCTCGCCATCCACGAAGATCAGCGCGACTTTGGGGCGGGTGTCGAAAGCGCCGCCCTTGTCGCGGAAGTCACCGAGGTAACGGTGCGTATCGCCTTCCTTGTCGAGGGCTTCGTCTGGATAGTCGGTCTTGTCCACCAGACCCGCTTCCATTGCCGACGTACCGTCGTAAGGGCCAGCGGAGATCAAAGCCTCGATCTCCGCTTCGGTCTTTTTCCTCGACTTGGCGACGGCTGCGATGTATTCGCGATAAAGGCCGCCGATGAGCGACTCCATCTGCTCGCGATGCGCGGGCGTCATCTTCCTCTCGGTGTATTGATTGGGGGCGTTCTTGTACTTCCCCATCGAGACGAATTGCGCTTCCACACCGAGCTTGTCGAAGGCTCCCCGCAGGAACATCACTTCGGCGGAAAGACCGTGAATCTGGAGGATCGACTCGGGAAGGGCCACGATCTGATCGGCCGCCGACGCGATGTAGTACTCCATGTTCCCGCTGTCCTCGAGGAACGCGGTCAGTTTCTTTCCGCCGGCGCGGATGCGCAGCAGCGCCTCGCGCACTTCGCCGGCCCGGCCCCAGCCGAGGTCGGTGCCGCCGATGCGAACGAAGACGGTCTTCAGGTTCGGCTCTTTGGCGGCGCGATCGAGAGCGCGGATGATCGCCGGAAAAGTGGGAGGAGGATTCCCGGAGAAAGAAAGCTGAAACGAAGGCGCGGGGTTTTCTGCGAACGAGCCGTCGATCGCTACCGAAAGGACGTGCGAGTTGGCGTCCGACTTGCGCGCGGACGAAGCGAGTCCCTGCTGCTGGACGAAATAGGCAAGGCCTCCGAGGACGGCGGCGGTGAAGGAGGCCACGAGCACGAGGCCAATGCCGATCCAGAAAAAACGTCGCCTGCGGGACATCGCCATCTATCGTTCCTGTTCAGCCAAAGATCGACCCCGAAGGTCAGGACTGGGTCGCGAGCACTTCCATTTTTTGACGCGCACCCTCAGCGTACGGACTCTGGGGATGGCGATTCACGAGGTCCGTGTACGCGCGTCGCGCCTCGAGCCGCTCGCCGGCCGCCTCAAGAGACTCGGCCATGCCGAAGATCAGGCGATCCTTGGGCAGGCCGGCGGTGGAGTCGGCGATGAGGGCCTTGAACTGCTCGGCGGCCACCTTGGGGCGACCGTCCTGAAGGGCGAGTTCCGCAATGCGCAGGCGGGCCATCGCGGGCTCGATGGCACCCGGGTCCTTGATGGCGGCGATCTCTTTGAGGCTCACTTCCGCCTCCTTGATTTGTCCGAGCCCGGCGAGGCACAAAGCCGAGTAGTACCGCGCGCGGCGACCGGCCGCCATCGACCCATAGCTCTTCGCCACTTCGTCGAACATGGTCTTCGCCTTCTGGAGCTTCGCGTTTTCGGTGGCGAACGTCTCGACGCCCGGGGCGGCGTTCGCGTTGGTTCCGACGGTCGCGTGATACACCTCGGTGGCGCGGGAGAAGGCAGCCTCCGCGTTGCCGGCGCGGAACTTCTGACCGTAGTACAAACCGAAGAGGACGAGGAACAGCGCCACCACAACGAGTGCCGGTTTCACCACCTCGGAACGCGTCAGGGCGCCACGGGCCTCCGTGATCGCATCGCCGAGTTCGTCACGATGAAGTTCTTTCCTGAGTTCCTTGTCCAAAGCCTGGTCACCTGAAGAGTGTTTGAAGAATGTGGTGTGCCCGGAGGGACTTGAACCCCCAACCTTGAGCTTAGGATGCTCCTGCTCTATCCAGTTGAGCTACGGGCGCACGGTAAGTGCGGAGGCGGAGTTTACCCGGGTGACCGCGTTGAGGCTCTAGCAGCCCGTGGTGAAAGTCTGCCGGCATTCGACGAACGCTGCATCCCGCCTGGACTTCTTCGCTCAGGAGCCCGAATATTCCCGATATTCGGGCCCTTCGGCTCATCGCCAGCCGGGCGCATCGCTCGTCTCGATGCCGCGGCACACTTTCACCACGGACTGCCAGCGTCTTTTTCATCGCGGCGCTTGCCCTCGCCT
>JAYUUU010000276.1:0-5335 GCA_043754395.1 Vicinamibacteria bacterium | reverse complement strand
GCGGCCGACCTTGAGCGAAGCCGCGCGCAGGCCCTCGTCGAGATAGGCGCTCACCGACCCCTTTCCGTTTGTCCCCGCGATGAGCACGCTCTTGAAGGAGCGCTCCGGATGTTTGAGCCCTCTCATCAGGGCGCGCATGGTGCGCAGGTCGAACTTCGTGCCGAGCCAGGACCTGGATCGAAGGTATTCGCGGGCAGTCAAGGGCGTGGAGCCTAGCAGCCCGCGGACTGCTCGCAGCCCGACCACGAACGCCGCACTCACACGCCGCCCGTGGCGGTCTCCGAGCAGCATATGTGGAAAAGTGGATGAATTTGTGGAAAACTGGGAGGCCATGTTCGCGGGCAGTTTCGAATGCCGGTTGGATCGCCAGGGGCGGGTCGCGATTCCGCCTGCCTTCAGGCGTGGCAGTGAAGACTCCGGGGATGCTTTTGTGCTCACTTTCTTTGACGACGCGATCGCCGGATACCCCCGCGCTACATGGGTAACGCTTGAAAAGCAGGTGCTCTCCCTTCCTGCTTTCTCGAAGAAGGCCCGCGATCTTTCGCGCGTTCTGGCCGCAAGGGCCCATGAAACGCGGCTCGATGCGCAAGGCCGGATTCTCGTCCCGCCGCCGCTGCGCCGTCTCGCCGGCCTCGAACGCGATGTGGTGGTGATCGGCGCCATGGACCGTTTCGAGGTCTGGCCGCGCGACAAGTGGAACGCGTTCGCAGGCGAGGCGGAAGCCCTTCTGGACGCCGCTTCCTCCGAGTTGAGCTTCGGCCCCTTCCGCCCTTCCACAGTCCAAGCCTAGGCCTCCGCTCGCTTTCGCGAGTCTTCAGTTGACAGTTCCCCAGCCCTGGCCTAGAGTCGCTGTGGAAAATATTGGCCAAAAGTGGTCAGTATGGGCGAGGACATGCTGCGCGGTAACCATCCTGCACGAATAGACGACAAGGGCCGTCTCAAGATTCCCTCCGCGTTCCTGGGCGCGTTGACGGAATCCTCTCGCGATTTTTTCGTGACTTCGGTGTCCGGTGAGTTCGTCAGGGTCTATCCCCTTCACGCCTGGACCGAGATCGAAAAAAGGCTCGCGGCCATGCCTCAGTCGCATCCAGCAAGACAACGCTTCATGGAGCGCGTGAACTTCTTCGGCCAGGTCGGCCAAGTTGACGCGCAGGGCCGCATCCTCATTCCCCAGAACCTTCGAAAAATGGCGTCGATGGAGGGCGATGTGGCGGTTCTCGGCCAGCAGAATCACGTCGCGGTCTGGAACGCCAAGCGTCTCGAAGAGAGGCTTTTCGACAAAGACCCGTTCACGGAACTGGACGCGAAGCAGCTCGCGGAGTTCGGGATCTGATGTGGACCGAAACGCTCCCGCGACACACCTCTCCGTACTCCTGCGTGAGATTCTCGGTTTCGCGCCTGCGAGAACAACACACATCCTCGACGCCACGCTTGGCCTTGGCGGGCACTCTCACGCCCTCCTCTGTGCTCACCCCGAGGCAGCGCTCGTGGCCTTCGACCGCGATGAGAGCGCCCTTGAAATCGCCCGCACAAGGCTCGCCGCTTTTCCCGGGCGGACCGACTTGCGGCACGGAGACTTCCGCGACGGTCTCGCGGGAATCAAAGCCCAAAGCGTCGACTACGCGATCGCGGACCTCGGCGTCAGTTCACTCCAACTCGACAGCCCCGAGCGCGGTTTCAGTTTCCGTTTCGATGCGCCCCTCGACATGCGGATGGACCAAAGGAGTGGAAGAAGCGCTTCCGACATACTCAACACCGCCTCCGAGAAAGAACTCGAACGGATCTTCACGGAGTTCGGCGAAGAACCGAAGGCCCGCGCCATCGCGCGCTCGGTCGTCATGGAGCGCAGGACGCGTCGAAACTGGACGACCTCCGCTTTCTCGAGCCTCGTCCGCCGCGACGCTCGCGGCCGGCCCGGCCTCGATCCTTCAACCCGCGCGTTTCAGGCGCTTCGCATCGCCACGAACTCCGAGCTTTCTGGCCTCGATAATGGCCTGGAGCACCTCACAGGCCTGCTTCGTCCGGGCGGCCGTCTCGCCGTCATCGCGTTCCACAGCCTCGAGGACCGCATCGTGAAAAACGTCTTCCGATCGCTCAAGAAGTCGGGCGCTTTTGAATTGCTCACGCCAAAGCCCGTGGTTCCAGAAGACGACGAAGCCCGGAATAACCCACGCGCTCGCTCGGCGAAACTCCGCGTGATCGAACGGCGAGGAACGGAGGCTGGCGCGTGAAAGTCGATCGCATCCACGCCGTCCACGTCGAGGACTCGATCGACAACCGCCGCGTGGTGCGGACTCGCGACGATCGCATGTCGAAAGATCTCCTTTGGATCGGCGGCGTGGTCCTGATCCTCATCGGTCTTTTCGTGGCCTACGGATGGCCCCGAGCGGCCCTTCGCGATACCGGCTCCACCGCGGGGAAACTTCAGCGTGAACAGGAGAAACTGCTGGAAGAAAACCGGGAACTGCGGCTCGAGAAAGCGTCTCTCCAGGACTTGAAGCGCGTGCAGTCGATCGCCACTGGTTCCCTCGGTCTCCGCTCGCCCTCGCCCTCGAATGTGGTGGTGGTGGAGCGGCCTCAAAATCTTCCCAAGGACGCTCGTTTCGCCGCCAAAGAAGTGGCGGAGGGGACGAAGCAGTGAGGTACGAGCCTCTCAAGCCCATGGCGCCTCTTCCTCCCGGAAGTCCTCTGGCCCGGAACCACGATCTACGGCTCTATTGGGTCGCGGTTTGTGGCACGGTGTGGGCGCTCGCGATCGTTGCGCAGCTCTTCCATCTTCAGATTCTGAGGCATGGCCTGCTGCTCAAGGAGGCGGAACGCCAGTCCGACCGGACCATCACGGTGAAAGCCCGGCGTGGCACCATCGTGGACCGCAACGAGCGGCCCTTCGCCATCTCGGTTGACGCTCCAAGCATCTACGCCGACCCTTCGGTGATCCGCGATCCCAAGGGTGCGGCACGGGTGCTGGGGCAAGCGCTTGGCTATTCGCCGGCCGATCAGAAAGAGCTCGTCGCTCTGCTTCGCCAGGACCGCTCTTTCGTCTGGATCAAACGCCAGGTTGATCCCGCGATCGCGCGGGCCGTGCGTGAGCTTCGTCTCGAAGGCATCGGCTTTGAGACGGAGAGCCGTCGCTACTATCCCAAGCGCAATCTCCTCTCGCCGGTCCTTGGTTATGTCGGCCTCGACTCGCAGGGAATGGCCGGGCTCGAATACACGCTCGACGAAGACCTGCGCGGCCGCGAGGCGCGAGTCACAGTGCGGCTCGATGCGCGGCGGCGTCCGCAGGGCGAGGTCGACAAGCCGCCCACCGAGGGGCGGCGCGTGGTCCTCACTATCGACGAGAGGATCCAGCATGTGACCGAGATGGCGCTTGGCGAGGCGATTCGCTCGACCGGATCGATCTCGGGCGTCGCGGTGGTCCTCGACCCGCGCACCGGCGAAGTTCTCGCCATGTCGAGCCTGCCCTCGTTCAATCCAAACAGGTTCGGCAGCTTCCCCGAGCGGGATCGCGTGAACCGGGCGGTCGCCGACTCCTACGAGCCGGGCAGCATCTTCAAGATCATCACCGCGGCCGCGGGACTTCAACAGGGTGTGGTGTCCCCCCTCGAAATCATCGACTGCGGCAACGGCTTCATTGAGATCAACGGCGTGCGGATCAACGACCATGCGGTTTTCTCGTCGCTCACCTTTCAAGACGTCATCGCCAAGTCGAGCGACATCGGGGTCGTCCGGGTGGCCCACCGGATCGGCGAGGAGAAGTTCTACACCGCGATGAAGCAGTTCGGCTTTGGAGCCCGAACCGGAATCGGCCTGCCCGGCGAAACCGCGGGGCTTCTGAAGAACACCAAGTCGTGGAGCGCCCTCTCTCTCGCGTCGATGTCCTTTGGCCAGGAAATCGGCGTCACCGCGATCCAGATGGCGAGTGCGGCGGCGGTGATCGCGAACGGTGGTTACTGGATGAAGCCTTACATCGTGAAGCGCGTCGAGGAACCCTCAGGAGAAGTGGTGCGCGAGTTCTCTCCCGTGGCCGAGCGAAAAGTCATCGAGCCCGAGACCGCGGATCGGGTGATGGCCTTGCTGCGTGAGGTCGTGATCTCAGGAACCGGAAAGAAGGCGAAGGTCGAAGGCTTCGAGATCGCCGGAAAAACCGGAACCGCGCAGAAGATCGACGCGAGCGGCCGATACTCAATGATCGATCACGTGGCGTCGTTCGTCGGTTACGTCCCGGCACAGCGACCCTCGCTCGTCGTCCTCGTATCGCTCGACACTCCAAAAGGCCTTCAAAACGAAGGCGGCGATGTCGCGGCTCCGCTTTTCGCGAAGATCGCGACCGAGGCGGTGAGGCTTCTCGCGATCCCCCCCGACGACCCCACGCGCAACATCCGCCTCGTCACCTACTCACCCGAAACTCTTCCTCAGGCCACCGTCGCGGAACGCCGTTCCCCCGCGAGTCCTATGAATAACGATCCCGGGATCATGCCGGACCTGCGGGGGCTTTCGCTGCGGGAAGCGGCACTTGTGGCCGCGCGCCACGGTCTGAGTGTTGAAATCCATGGCAGCGGTGTGGTCACCGCACACACACCTCTTGCCGGCACGCCCATCGAGCCCGGCATGAGCTGCTCGCTCGACCTTCGACAGACCGCTCTTCGCGGGGCGTCTGCGGCAGAGGCCCCCGCCGCGGTCACCCTCACGAGCACCAGGCCGAACCCGTGAACCTGGGCGCGCTCGCAAACGCTCATCCCGGAGCGAAGCTGCACGGCCCGGGCGAGCTCGAGGTCTCGGGGCTCTCCTACGATTCAAGACGCGTTCATCGCGGCCATCTCTTCGCGGCCCTGCATGGCGTCAAGCAGGATGGCCTCGAATTCGTGACGGCCGCGAAGCGCAAAGGGGCGGTAGCCGTCCTCTCCGATCGCGCGCCGACCATGGAGATTCCCTGGATCGAGGCTTCGAACCCGCGTGCCGCCCTCGCCGACATCGCCGCGGCGTTTTACGGCCGGCCGGCTACGAAGCTTTTACTCGCCGGGGTGACGGGTACCAACGGGAAGACCACCACCGCTTTCCTGATCGATGCGGCGTTGCGAGCGAACGCGAGGGTCACGGGCCTTCTCGGCACCGTAGAGACGCGCATCGCGGGCCGTCCGAAGAGCGCTTCCCTCACCACACCGGAGTCTCTCGATCTCCAGGCGCTGTTGCGCGAGATGGTCGACGAGGGCGTCACCCACGCGACCCTCGAGGTTTCGTCGCACGCCCTCGTCCAGGACCGTGTGCGCGGCCTCTCCTTCAGCGCCGCGGTCTTCACCAATCTCACCCGCGATCATCTCGATTTCCACGGAGG
>JAYUUU010000275.1:0-1947 GCA_043754395.1 Vicinamibacteria bacterium | reverse complement strand
TTCTGGCTCGGCCGCTGGCGCGCGCACCCCTGGCCCTCACCGCAACCCCCTCACCTGAGCACCTTGCGCGTGGTGAGTATCTCGCCCACACGAGAGGATGCGTGGACTGCCACTCGGAGCGCGACTTCAATCGATACTCCGGTCCGCCGAAGGCGCCCTTCGGAGCCAACGGCTATTGCTTCGACAAAGGCGTGGGGGTGCCGGGCGTGGTTTGTCCGCCGAACCTCTCGTCGGACAAGGAAACCGGCATCGGCGCCTGGACCGATGGTGAGGTTCTGCGCGCGATGCGGGAGGGCGTCTCTCGGGATGGACGACCGCTCTTCCCGCTCATGCCCTATGGCGACTTGAAGAACCTCTCCGACGAAGACGCGCTCGCAATCGTGGCCTACCTCCGCACTCTGCCTCCTGTGACCTACAAGGCTCCGGCCCCTAAACTCGACTTCCCTCTTCCCATTGTCATCCGTTTCATTCCCAAGCCCCTCGACGGTCCGGTGGCCCCACCGGTGAAAACCGACACCGCGGCCTACGGCCGCTATCTCACTTCGACGATGGGCTGCGTCTTCTGTCACACCACGGTTGATCTTCAGATGCAGCCGATTCCGGGCCGTGAATGGGCGGGCGACAATGAGTTCCGGGGGCCCTGGGGTGTCGGGCGCTCGGCCAATCTCTCTCCTCACGAGACCGGCCTTGGCGAGCGCACCCGGGAAAACTTCATCGGCCTCTTCCGCGCTTTCGGAAGCGTAGAGGGCGAACTCCCGAGGGGTTCGCAGAACACGGTGATGCCGTGGTCGGAGTACAACAGATTGACCGATGAGGACCTCGGCATCGTCTACGACTATCTGAAGATGCAGAAGCCGATCGCTCTATCCGTGGACAAATTCCCGAAGACGCCGCGGGGCTGAGCCGAAGATTTTCAAAGATTTCTCTTGACCCTGGAATGGGTTCCAGACCCGATAATGCCCGGGACATGGCGATCGCTTCTGGAGAACTCGCGCGGCTTGCCGGGGTAAGCCCGGATACGCTCAGGCACTATGAGCGTGTCGGCGTGCTGCAAAAGCCGGCTCGGTCCGAGAACAACTACCGGGTCTATCCCGAGTCCGCTCTCCCTCGCGTCATGCTCGTGCGCCGGGCGCTCGCCTTCGGCTTTTCGCTCGCCGAGCTCGCAGTCGTCCTCAAGGAACGAGAGCGGGGCGCCCCTCCCTGCCGCAAGGTGAGAGCCCTCGCCGCCTCAAAGCTCGCCTCGACCGAGATGCGACTGCTTGAGCTGACAAGGCTGCGCGACGAGCTGCGCACGCTTCTCGAGACCTGGGACCAGAAGCTCGAAAACACGCCAGCAGGTGGCCCGGCACGTCTCCTCGAATCCCTTTCCGCTTTATCCGACACCCCACCCACCAAGGAGACACACCATGAACCCCGCCGCCCTGATACTCATCGCCTCTCTCATCCCCTCGCAGGACACTGGAGCCAGCGCGCAGCCTCCCCGAAGGGAGACGAAAGCCCCGAAAAGCGAACACCAGCACGAGGTCGACACAAACGGTGACAAAGCGATGGGCTTCTCTCACATGAAGACCACGCACCACTTCATCCTTCAGGCCCAGGGCGGCGCCATCCAGGTCGACGCCAATTCGAAGGACGATAAGGAGAGCCGGGATCAGATCCAGTCTCATCTCGGCCATATCGCGAAGATGTTCACCGAGGGTGACTTCAACACTCCGATGCTCGTCCACAGCGTGAGGCCTCCAGGGACCTCGACCATGACGAAACTCAAGGCGGAGATCAGCTACACCTACGAGCCGTCGGCCACCGGCGGACGGATCGTGATCGCCACACGGCACAAAGAGGCCCTGGCCGCGGTGCACGAGTTCCTTCGCTTTCAGATCAAGGACCACGCGACGGGAGACCCGCTGACCATCCAGCCCGCGAAATAGCGTTTCCGACGGCCCGGAT
>JAYUUU010000274.1:0-4619 GCA_043754395.1 Vicinamibacteria bacterium | reverse complement strand
TAGCCGTTCATGTAGTTCGTCAGGATGGCGCCGCCGGTGATCGAAACCAGCGAGCCGGTCACAAGACTCACGATCACGAAGCCCACGAGGTGCCGGATGTGCAGCGGAAGGAAGAGGCGCCAATTGCCCTCGGTGCCTCCGCCGAACCGGATCCAGTGAAACATCTCTTCCCGATACTCCGGTCCATTCAGGACCAGGGGCGGGCGGCCGTCCGTGGTGGGCCACAACGCGAGCGACACCGTACCGAAGACCGCGAGCGCGACCGGGAACACCAGCATCAGAAGGACCGCGCCGCGCAGATCTCCCGCGCGCAGACGTCGCGTCATGACCCACCACGCGGGCGCCGCGTTCAGAATGGGAAGGAGAAACCACGAATCGATGGCAAGACCGATCGGATACGAAAGCGCGATGGCGCCAACCAGGAGGATCGCCTCCCGCCGGATTGACTCGGGTTTCATGAATTATCGGTGCGGCGAGCCTAGCGGAGGCGGGATTCACTCCCGCCGGAGTGCCGGGGGCCTGGGGGGCAGAGCATGGCGCTGATCGCGTTCCTGCGGCCCCCCAGCTAGGAGACGACCGGTAGTCGGTCGAAGTGGACCATGGACGCGAACAGGTGGAAACGTTCTTCGATCTGTTCGCGGGTCAGGTCGAGAAAACGTTCGACGCCGAAAGCCTCGCAGCAGAAGGACGCCACGGTTGAGCCCATGATGACGGCCTGGCGGAACGTCGCCTCATCGTGCGCGTTGGCGTGATCGAGATAACCCATCAGGCCGCCCGCGAACGAGTCGCCGGCTCCCGTCGGATCCTTCACGTGTTCGAGCGGATACGCGGAAGCGAGGAAACAGGTGTCTCCCTGGAAGAGGAGCGCGCCGTGCTCGCCTTTCTTGATGATCAGCGTCTTGGGGCCCATCGCGCGGATGGTGCGGGCGGCGCGGATGATGTTCCAGTCGCCCGCGAGTTCCTTCGCCTCGGAGTCGTTGATCAACAAGACCTCGACCCTGGCCAGCGTCTTCTTGAGTTCCTCGAGCCGATGGTTGATCCACAGATTCATGGTGTCGCAGCCCACGAGTTTCGGGGCGTGAACCTGTTCCAGAACATCTCTTTGAAGCGACGGCTCGATGTTGCCGAGGAAGAGCCGGTCGGACTTGCGGTAGCTCTCGGGGAGCTTGGGCTTGAAGTGTTCGAAGACGTTGAGATCGGTGCAGATGGTCTCGCGCGAATTGAGGTCGGTCGAATACTTGCCTTGCCAGTGGAAGGTTTTCCCGGGCGCATGTTCGAGACCCTGGAGATCGATCCGCCGGCCTTCAAGAACCGCTCTTTGCTCCGGCCCGAAGTCGTCGCCGACCACACCCACGAGGTTCACATCGGTGAAGTACGAAGCGGCGAGGGCGAAGTAAACGGCGGACCCGCCGAGGACTTTTTCGGCGCGGCCGGCAGGGGTTTCAAGGGTGTCGTACGCGACGCTTCCAACAACGAGGACTGACATTTTGGTTCTTTGACGCTTCCGGTTCTTGAGCTTCTGGGTTGGTTTCTGGAACGAGGGACAGTTCGAGGGCCTGAAGCCTATTTCAAATAGCGCCCGATGATGGGAGCGAGGTCGCTCTTGATCTTCTCGGGAATCAGATGGGGCGCGGTCATGATCGCGAACTTGAGCGCGCTCTCGCATTCGCAGTCGCGGGGGACCGGGAACTGCTCCACCGCAGCCTTCAGGATCGCTTTCGCCATGGCGGCATTCTTCTGGACCACCGCCACCACCTGGTCCACGGTCACCGCCTCGTGTGCGGGATGCCAGCAGTCGTAGTCGGTGACCATGGCGAGGGTCGCGTAGCAGATCTCGGCTTCGCGGGCGAGCTTCGCCTCCTGCAGGTTGGTCATGCCGATGAGGTCGGCGTCCCAGGAGCGATAGAGCTTCGATTCCGCGAGAGTCGAAAACTGCGGACCCTCCATGCACACATAGGTTCCGCCCTCGTGAACGATGGCGCCGCTCTTTCGGCACGCCTCGCCGAGGATGCGGCGGACATGCTTGCAGACCGGATGGGCGAAGCCCACGTGACCCACGATGCCGTCGGTGAAGAAAGTCCCCTTGCGGCCGAACGTGCGGTCGATGAACTGATCGGGCGTCACCATGTGCGTGGGAACGTAGTGCTCCTTGAGCGAGCCCACCGCCGACACCGAGAGGATCCACTTCACACCGAGCGACTTCATGGCCCAGATGTTGGCGCGAAAATTGATCTCCGAGGGCGAGATGCGATGGCCACGACCGTGGCGCGGGAGGAAGGCGACACTCTTCTCGCCGAACTTGCCGACGATCAGGGCGTCCGAGGGTTTGCCGAAGGGGGTTTCGATGGCGACTTCGCCCTGCGCCTCGAAGCCTTCGATCTCATAAAGACCGCTGCCGCCGATGATTCCGATTTCCGCCGTGTGTTTGACGCTCATTCTTCAGGCCTGCTTCAATTCAAGGAGAATACCCGCCGCGGATTTCGGGTGGATGAAAGCGACGCGGCAGCCGCCGGCGCCGATGCGCGGCTTCTCATCGAGGAGCTGCGCGCCCGCGGCCTTCATCTCGGCCATCGACTTCTCGATGTCGTCGACCAGAACGCAGATGTGATGAAGACCCGAACGCTTCTCCAGGAACTTCGCGATGACCGATGTGGGGTCGGTGGGTTCGAGGAGTTCGAGATGAGACTCACCCACGGTGATGAAGGCGGCTTTCACCTTCTCCGTCGGCACATCGTGCTCGGAATCGATCTTGAAGCCCAGGGCTTCGTAGGCGCGCTTCGCCTCGGTCATGTCTTTCACGGCGATGCCGAGGTGGTCGATCTTCAGAATCATGAGGCGCCCTTCACAGTTTCGTCGGCCGCGGAGTACGGATCGATAGCGCGATTCTGCACCCGTTCGCGCAGTTTGAGGCTCTGATCAAGAGCGTCAATCCTCTGGCGGACCTGTTCCTTCACCAGCACCTCGACCTGCGTCTCAAACTGACGCAGAAGCCTTTCGCGCCGTCGGTGCGCCAGCTGACCGCTCGCTTCGCGTCGCGCGCGGACCTCTTCGATTGTCTTCATGAGGTCGTCGATCCCCTGCGAAGATGTCGCCACGGTTCGAACCACCGGAGGCCGGTCGCCCTTCGTCTCGCCGGTGAGGGACAGCATCATTTCGATTTCAGACGCGAGTCGATCGGCGCCGTCGCGGTCGGCCTTGTTGACCACGAAGACATCCGCGATCTCCATGATTCCGGCCTTGAGGGCCTGCACTTCGTCGCCCAGACCCGGGACGAGAACAACCACCGCGATGTCGGCTTCAGAAGCTATCTCGACTTCGTCCTGCCCGACCCCCACGGTCTCGACGATCAGCACATCCTTGGATGAGGCGTCGAGGACGAGAAGTGCCGCCGCTGTCGTGGCGGAAAGACCGCCGAGGTTGCCTCGAGTGGCCATCGATCGGATGAAGACGCCGTCGTCGGTGGCGTGGTTCTGCATGCGGATGCGGTCGCCGAGAATCGCGCCCCCGGTGAAGGGCGATGTTGGGTCGACGGCGACAACGCCGACGGTCTTCCCCGCCTTTCGGAACTGCGTGGTCAGCCGATCGACGAGCGTCGATTTGCCGGCACCGGGAGGTCCGGTGATGCCGAGAGTGAGAGCGCGGCCCGCATGCGGAAAGAGACGGGTCAGCAAAGCGCGCGAACCCGGCCAGTCGTCCTCGACCGCCCGGATCGCCCGCGCCACCGCCCGGATGTCTCCGCGCAGGATGTCCTTGTCTTCAGGAAGGTTCATGGGCCCCAGGGGAAGGCGCCGAAACGCCGCCTACTCGCCGCGCGCGAGAAGTTCGCGCGCGATGACCAGCTTCTGCACTTCGCTCGTGCCTTCACCGATCGTGCCGAGCTTCGAGTCGCGCAGAGCGCGCTCGACCGGGTAGTCCTTCACGTACCCGTAGCCGCCGTGGATCTGGATGGCCTCGAGGGCGACTTGAACCGCCATCTCGCTCGCGAAGAGTTTCGCCATCGCCGATTCCGTCTTGTGCTCGATGCCGGCGTCGCGAAGCGAGGCGGCGCGCAGCATCAGAAGACGCGCGGCGTCGATGTTGACCGCCATCTCGGAAAGCTTGAACTGCACCGCCTGGAACTCGGCGATCGCCTGATTGAACTGCTTGCGGCCCTTGGCGTAGGTCAGGGCGGCTTCGAAAGCCCCTTGCGCGATGCCGATCGAGAACGCGGCGATTCCGATCCGGCCGCGATCGAGGATGCGAAGTGTGTCGACGTACCCCATGCCCGGCGCGCCCAGGAGATTCCCCGCCGGAATGCGACAGTCTTCGAGAATCAGCTCAGACGTGTCGGAGGAGCGGACACCGAGCTTGTCTTCCTTCTTGCCCGGCCGGAAGCCTTTGGTGCCGCGATCGACGACGAAAGCGGAGATGCCTTTCTTGCCCTTCGACTTGTCGGTGACCGCCATGACGACGGACACATCCGCAAGGCTGCCGTTCGTGATGAACGTCTTCGAACCATTGAGCACCCACGAATCGCCGTCTTTCACCGCGGTGGTTTTGGTGCCGCCCGCATCCGACCCGGCGCTGTTCTCGGTGAGGCCCCAGGCGCCCACGAACTCGCCGGTCGCAAGTTTGGGCAG
>JAYUUU010000273.1:0-10642 GCA_043754395.1 Vicinamibacteria bacterium | reverse complement strand
ACTACCGCGCAGTCGTTTTCCGTGACGGTGGCGAGCCTCCTTACCGGGGATACTCAGACCTTCACTCTCACGGAGACCGGGGTCAACACCGGGGAGTTCCGCAATGGCACCGGTCAGAATCTGAAATTGACCGACGGGTCGGTCGCCGCAAACGACGGTACCCTCGAGGTCGGGGACGCAGATACGCTCACCGTGACCTATGTGAACGCGTGCGGCGCGACTCAGACCGACACCGCGGGCACCGATTCGGCCGCGGGCGGCATCATTGCCTTCACCGACTCCACGGGAACGCTCGACGGTACTCACTACACCGAGGGCGACAGCGTCTACGTCAAGATCAGCGACACCACCTGGTCGACCTGCACCGGGACGTTCACGGTCACCCTTCGTTCCTGCCCGGCCGCGAGCTTCACCACACCTCCTGCCGCCTGCTCGGCGGTGCGAGACACCGAAACTCTCACGGTCGCTCAAACCTCCGCGGGCTCGGGTCAGTTTATGAACGTGGGCGCCGGCACTACCGCCATCACCGCGGCGACATTCGTCACCCCGGCGGTCGCCAACGATCAGATCCTCGAGGCCTTGGAAGGCGACATCCTGATCGCCTCCTACGTGGACTGCAACGACGGAGACACGCTCGGCACGAACAACACCAAGACGGACACCGCGATTTATTACTCGGAACCGGGCGTCTCCAGCATCACTGAAATAGCGGCGGCGACACGCGCCACACTTCTCGGCATCAAGGTCGATGTTTCCGGTCTCGTCGAGTTCGCGACCGGGGCCCAGAAGGGGACGAAGTCGTTCCGGCTCTTCGAAACCGACGAACCCCAGGGCGGCGCCCTCGAAGCGCTGCACGATGGATTCATCCTTGCGGCTCGGCCCGACTCGGTCACGCCGACCTTGTACCGCGCCAGCACCCGGCCGATCGTAAAGCCCTACATCGTCATCGAAGAGACGGAGACTTCCGGGGAGACGCGCATCGTCGCCACGGTCGCCGTGGCCGACTCGCGACTCTCCTCAGCCTACGAACGCATCGCGGCGCGGGTGGAGAAGACGGAGGCCACGCGCGGGAAGGCTTCGGCTCGAGGTGGAAAGAAGTCGCGCGCCTCGGCCCGGACATCCTCCGCGGGCGTCCGCGCCCTGAGGATCGAAACCACGGGCTCAGGTCTCGTCCAGGTGCCCTGGTCGACTCTTGTCGGCCTCGGCGCTCCTTCAAATCCCAATGGAGTGAAACTCACGAATCGCGACCAGCCTGTACCTCACTCCGTGGTTTCGACGGGGACGGGTCCCGCTCTCCAGTTCACGGCCGCGGCCTTGCGCGCGGACTACGCCGTCACCAACAGCTACATCCTGACCTTCGGCGGCCCACGCAGCGGATCGTTCGTTGGCCTTACCGGCGAGCGGACTCCCGCTCCAGGCTTTGTCCGAATCGAGCGCACAGGCGTCTACGCATCGTCGGCGGCGCTCTCAGTGGACCCGTTCCAGTGGGACCTGCTGACCGCGGTCGAGGATCTTGGAATGTGGGGCGGCGAAGGCGATCCAGTTTGGCCTTACGCGTGGTGGCTGCCGGAGGATGGCCGTTTCGACCTTCCCACCCTCGACGTATCGAAAGGCGGTCAAGCGGACGTTCGTATTCGTCTCCTCGGGGCTTCGGCCCACAGCCACGCGGTCGAAGCGTGGCTGAACGGCGTCCCGGTCGGTTCGCTCTCCTTCTCGGGAAGCGGTGAAGCGACACTGAGCGGCAGTGTTTCCGCGTCCGCTCTAAGAATGAGCGGAAACCAGCTCGAGCTGCGGTACTCATCCGGCACTCCGGGCGGTTACCTCTACTTCGACGGTGTCGACATCAAGGCGCCCTGGGTGGTCGGTCCTTCCACGGCCGCGGTGGTCGACGTCGCTGCCTTCGATGCCAACCTTCCCTCGTCCTCGGGCGTCAGGTACCTCATTCTCACCCACACCGATTTTTCCGCAGCCGCGGCCCGCATCGCCGCCGCGAAGGAAGCCGAGGGCCTCAGGACCGCAGTGGTCACGGTTGAGAAGACCTACGACCGCTTCACCGGGGGCATCGCCGATCCCTCCGCCATCAAGGCGGCGATCCGCGAGTTCGCCGGTAATGGGTCGCTGCAGTACGTCCTGCTCGTTGGCGACGACTCTCTCGATCCGACGGATCAATTCGGCTATGGCAGCGCTTTCTTCCTCCCCTCGTTCCAGGCCTGGACCGCGAGCGGCGGGCGATTCGCAACCGAGAACGCCTACGCCGATATCGATGGCGACGGCGCGCCCGATGTAGCGGTCGGCCGGCTTCCCGTGCAGACCGAAGCCGAGGCTCAGATTGTGGCCGCCAAGATCGAGCGTGAACGGTCCGTGGTGGCAGCGTTCGCCTCGCGCCAGACCCTCGCGGTGGACGATGGTTTCCTGCGCAAAGGAAGCATGGTGAGAGCGTGGCTTCCGGGCGACGCCACATTGACGGTGGCCGATACTGCGACCGGTGTGAACGCGGCGCGTACCACTCTCCTCGACAGTCTCCGCGCGGGGTCCTCGGTCACCCACTACTTCGGTCACGGCGGCCCCTCCATCTGGGCCGACGAATGGCTCCTCAGCACGGACGACGTCGCGTCTCTCGACGGGGCCCCCGAAAGCGTCTTTTTCATGTGGGCCTGCCAGGCTCAGTGGTACCAGTACTTCTGGGGCGCTTCGCTTGGGGAAGCCCTGTTGCTGCAACCCTTTGGCGGCTCCATCGCGAGCTTCGGTCCGACCGGAATCTCGAGCGACGACGACCAGGCGGTGTTGGCCTCCGCGCTCTATCCGAAGGTCTTCAACGAAGGGCTGAGCCTGGGTCGGGCCATCCTTCAGGCCAAGCGCGCCGCTGTTGCGAGCGGGCAAAGAGATGTGGTCGAGGGTTTCGTGCTCTTCGGCGACCCTGCCCTGGTGGTCCGCCCCCGCAATTAGCCAACCCGTCGAAGCACGGAACGAAAGCCGGCCGTCCTCGGACCCATCCGAGCCGGGACGTTGCTCGGCATCCCTTTCAGATAGAATTCCTCCTCCCGTCCCATGTGGCTCCTATTTCCAGAGGCCCCGGACGTGATCCCCTCCCCCCAAGGTTCCTCTTTTAGGAGAAATGCATGTTCTCGTTCGTCGAGCGTAAAACGCTCAAGCGCGCCATCCTCATGGCCGCGGCTCTCGTGATCCTTCTGGGCGCGTCCCCGGTCTTCGCGAGCGAAGCCGAACTCGTTCTGCCGGATCTCGCCTCGGTCAGCTTCTTCGGCATGACCGGCTGGAGCATCCTCTTCCTCGGCATCTTCGTCTGCCTCGCCGGGGCGCTCTTTGGAATGGTCTTCTACAAGCAGCTTCGGGACATGCCCGTGCACTCGTCGATGCTCGAGGTTTCCGAGCTGATCTACGAGACCTGCAAGACGTATCTGCAGACCCAAGGGCGGTTCATCATGCTCTTGTGGGTGTTCATCGCCTCAATCATGGTCGTGTACTTCGGCTGGCTGCGGCACTTCTCGATCGACCGCGTCCTCCTCATCATCTTCTTTTCGCTCGTCGGCATCGCGGGCAGCTACGGTGTGGCCTGGTTCGGCATCCGCATCAATACCTTCGCGAACTCCCGCACCGCCTTCGCCGCCCTCAAGGGCAAGCCTTTCCCGACCTACGCGATTCCGCTCAAGGCCGGCATCTCGATCGGGACGCTGCTCATCTCGGTCGAGCTCGTGATCATGCTCGCCATCCTCCTCTTCGTTCCCGGCGAATACGCGGGCCCCTGCTTCATCGGCTTCGCCATCGGTGAGTCGCTCGGTGCTGCGGCGCTCCGCATCGCGGGCGGCATCTTCACCAAGATCGCCGACATCGGTTCCGACCTCATGAAGATCGTCTTCGACGTGAAGGAAGACGACGCGCGGAACCCCGGCGTCATCGCCGACTGCACGGGCGACAACGCGGGCGACTCGGTCGGCCCCACCGCCGACGGTTTCGAGACCTATGGCGTCACCGGCGTCGCTCTCATCACCTTCATCCTCCTCGCGGTTTCCGATGCCACCGTCCAGGTTCATCTCCTGGTCTGGATCTTCGTGATGCGCATCCTCATGATCGGCACCTCGGTCGCCTCTTACTTCATCAATGAAGCCTTCGCCTCGAGCAAGTACCTCAAGGCCGACAAGATGAACTTCGAAGCGCCCCTTACGTCGCTGGTGTGGCTCACCTCGCTGCTCTCGGTGGCGGTCACGTACATCGTGTCTTACCTGATGATCCCGAACCTCGCGGGTGACCCGACTCTGTGGTGGAAGCTCTCCTCCATCATCACCTGCGGGACCCTGGCGGGCGCGATCATCCCTGAGCTCGTGAAAATCTTCACCTCCACTGAGTCGAGCCACGTCAAGGAAGTGGTCACGGCGTCGCGCGAAGGCGGGGCGTCGCTCAACATCCTCGCCGGCCTCATCGCGGGGAACTTCTCGGCCTTCTGGCTGGGTCTTGCCATCACCGCTCTCATGGGTATCGCCGCCGCCATCTCGGGGGGCTTCCCCTCCACACTCATGCTCGCTCCCGCGGTCTTCGCCTTTGGACTCGTGGCCTTCGGCTTCCTCGGCATGGGCCCGGTGACGATCGCGGTCGACTCCTACGGCCCGGTCACCGACAACGCTCAGTCGGTGTTCGAACTCAGCACCATCGAACAGATGAAGGGGATCGACGCGGAAATCGAGAAGGACTTCGGATTCAAGCCAGACTTCGCGAAGGCCAAGCACTTCCTCGAAGAAAACGACGGCGCCGGCAACACCTTCAAGGCGACCGCCAAACCCGTGCTCATCGGCACGGCCGTGGTGGGAGCCACGACCATGATCTTCTCGATCATCGTCATGCTCACCGAGAAGCTCACCATCAACATGGACAAGCTTTCGATCCTGTACTCGCCGTTCCTCCTCGGCCTCGTGGCCGGCGGCGCTGTGATCTACTGGTTCACGGGCGCTTCGATGCAGGCGGTGTCCACAGGTGCTTACCGCGCGGTCGAGTTCATCAAGAAGAACATGAAGCTCGATTCGGGCGCCACCAAGGCGTCCGTCGAAGACTCGAAGAAGGTCGTTGAGATCTGCACCAAGTACGCGCAGAAGGGCATGTTCAACATCTTCCTCACCATCTTCTTCATCACTTTGTCCTTCGCCTGCTACGAGCCGTTCTTCTTCATCGGATACCTGATCTCCATCGCCTTGTTCGGTCTCTACCAGGCCATCTTCATGGCGAACGCCGGTGGAGCATGGGACAACGCCAAGAAGATCGTGGAAGTCGAACTCAAGGAGAAGGGCACGCCGCTTCATGCCGCCGCCGTCGTGGGCGACACCGTGGGCGATCCGTTCAAGGACACGTCGTCGGTCGCCATGAACCCGGTTATCAAGTTCACCACTCTCTTCGGCCTGCTAGCCGTGGAGCTCGCGGTTGAGATGACCAAGGGCGGGCAGTTCATGCTCACCCAGGTCCTCGCCGTCGCGTTCCTTGCGGTCGCCCTCTTCTTCGTACACCGGTCGTTCTACGGGATGAGAATCGACACGAAGCTCTAGAGCGGTACGGGGTTCGCCCTGGATGTCTCAAAGTGCCAGCCGCCCGGTGATTCGCCGGGCGGCCTTTTTTATGAGTCATTTGCAGCGGCCATGACGCAAAGGACCTGGTACTCGCGACCAGCGGATCGGGAGTAACTTGGTTTTGCAAGACTAAGGAGCCGACCCAAATGAAACCACCCCTTCTCATACTGTGCGCCACGGACCTCAGCGAGGACGCCGATCTGGCGGTGAGTGCGGCAAGCGACCTTGCGCGCCTGTTTGGCTCGAGGCTTGTCTTCGTTCACGCGGTTCCCTACCCGGCTCCTGCCCAGGTGCTTTTCCCTCATCTCATCCAGGGCACGATGGATCGTCTGATGGCGGTTTCACGCGTGGCCTCGGAAACGGTGGCTACGAGGGTACAAAGTCTCACCGGCCGCGTGAGCGAGGACATCGATGTGCGCGTCGATGTGGGCGCTCCGGACGAGGTGATCGTCGAAACCGCGGAGGAGGCTCACGCCGACCTGCTGGTCATCGGCCTCGCGGGTAGCGATTCCACCGGCCCCGGCCCAGGCGCCACCGCGGTCAGGATCGCTCGCCACGCGCACTGTCCGGTGCTCATAGTGCGCAAGGGTCCAGCGAAAGGCCCGATCCTCGCGGCCACCGATCTCTCCGATCCCGCCCAGGGAGCCCTTTCCATGGCGGCCCTTTTGTCCTCGAACTGGTCCCAGCCCATGGTGGCCCTGCACGTTGTTGACTACTCCCCGGTCGTGGTGGTGCCCGAGGCCTTCGGGCCGGGCATCCCCATTCCGGTTTCCGAGGAGGAGCACAAGGCGATCTTGAAAGCGGCGGGCGAGAAACTGATCGAGGCTTTGTCGAAGATCGAGACCAAGGCCGACCGGTTGGTGGAGGAAGGAGCGCCCGCGGAGCGTATTGTCGCGGTGGCCGACCAGATCGAGGCGAGCGTTGTGGTGATCGGCACCTCGGGAGGCGGGGGTCTCAAGCGGATGCTGCTCGGCAGCGTCGCCGAAGACGTTCTCCGAACCTCGCCCTGCTCAGTTCTGCTCGTTCGACATCACAATTCCGGAGGCAAAGAATGAAGGATCCGAGACAAAGCAACGTGGGCGAATCGACGGTGGTTCTCGTCTGTCGCGACATCGTGCTGAACGGAGACGACCGCAAGGAGATCGAGAGGAGCGAGGCGGCCCTCGCTCACGTCTTCCCGAAGATCCATCGGATTGAGTGGACGGTGACGGCGCGCACACGAGCCGTGGAGGTGCATGCCCAGTTGCACGCGCGAGGAGGTGACTTCGAAGGCCGGGCCTCGAGCAAGGATGCCCGGAATGCCTTTCAGGCCGTCACCAGGAAGCTGCTGGCTCAGAAGAGAAATCAGAAGGAGGCTTCTTTGGGGTCGCGGCGCGACGAGCGCGCGCGTCCCGCTGAAGTCGACTGGCACTGATCCGCGGTTCTACGACGGGTCCGCTTCGAGTCGGTTCCTGAGCACGCCGATGGACGCGATGTCGACTTCCACGATGTCGCCGGCCTTCATGAAGATCGGGGGGTTGCGCGCGAAACCCACTCCCGACGGTGTCCCGGTGGCGATGATGTCGCCGGGTGAGAGCGCGGTGAACGACGACAGGTATTCGATCAGCTGCGGAACCCTGAAGATCAGTTGGCTCGTGTTCGCGTCCTGAAGCACCTCTCCGTTGAGGCGGGTCTTGATCGCGAGCGCGTGGGGATCCGGCGCCTCGTCTCTCGTTACCATCCACGGTCCGAGGGCGCCCGTGCGTGGAAAATTCTTCCCCGCGGTGAACTGAGTGGTGTGGCGCTGCCAGTCGCGGATGGAGATGTCGTTGAAGCAGGCGTAGCCCGCAACATGGTCGAGGGCGTGGTCGGCGCCGATATACCGCCCGCCCTTCCCGATGATTACGGCAAGCTCGCACTCGTAGTCGACCGCGGTCGAGATCCCGGGCTTGGGGACCCAGGCGGCCTGGCCATGGGCGACGAGGGTGTCGGGAAACCTTAAAAAGATAGTGGGGTGTTCGGAACCGCCGCGGCCCATCTCCTTCTGATGATCGGCGTAGTTCACACCGATGCAGAAGATCTTGCCCGGGTTTGGAATTACCGGGAGGAACTCGGCCTTCTCGAGCGGCGTCGAATCTGTGCTCGTCTCGATGAAGGAGGAGAGATCCGTGAGCGCGCCCGAGGCGATCAGAGTTTTGAGATCGGGAAAGTGCGACCCGAAACGGGGGCCGAGGTCGATCAGGCGCTCGCCATTGACGCCGCCATACGTGGCCTTCCCATCCTTGATGAAGGACGCCAGTTTCATCGCCGTTCTCTCCTTAAAAGGCTCCGATCTGGAGCCCTTGCCGGCGAATGCTACGCGAGAGGAGGAGCTAGTTGAGGCGAAGACTGATGCCGAAGGTGGCGCCCAGGCGCTGCCTTTCATTTCCTGAGAACTGGCCGGTCTGGCTGAGCGCGAACTGGCCCGTCATCGCCCGCTGATAGGCGGTTTCCGCGAACGCCTCAAAGTTTCCGTGAATGCGCGCGCGCAAACCGACGGGTGCGGTGAAATAGAGAAGACCTACGCCGCTTTGCGTCAGGGGATCATTGAGCCCGCCCGCTTCACGCCCGCCCGGCGTCTGCGTGCCGCCCGGGACGGTCGAGGTGGTCAAAGTGGTCGAAGTGTTGACCGAACCGAAATGGATCCCGGCGCCCGCGTAGGCATAGAGGCGGTCGCCAATCGCGAACGAGCGGAGAACCGTTGAACCCACGAACGCTTCGAAACCGGTGTACTGCGAGTAGCCGAGCCCCAAGGTGGGCCGCAGCGTCCAGTTCTCCTTGAACGTCCAGCTGAGGCTCGTGCCGTTGTCGAGGCCGCGGCCCATGTTGAGGGCCACCCCCTCGCCCTGGGCAGCGGCGAGGCTGGGAACAAAAAGCAGGGGGAGAAGAAAAGCGGAAACGCGCATGTTGTACCTCCGGTGGCGGGCTTGAATGTTACCGGGCGAAGCAAGAAACGGGCCTTGAAATTGGGCCCGACTCTGTCATCAGCCAATGACGTCGCGTCATCGAAGAGAGACGAAACGCCTTCGCAACGGTCTTAAGTTCGCCTTTAGGATTACCGTGAAAAACTATCGGGTATGCCGATCAATCGCTTCATCGCTTTCCTGACTCTGGCTGCGTCCGCCGCATGCGGCTCGGGGCCTCTCCCCGTCTCGACCACACCATCGGCAGCACCCACACCCGTCGCGTCCCAAGCGCTCGCCGTGAACGACGTGTCCGTGCTCTTTCCACTCGGCAAGGGCGACCTGTGGTCCGCTTCCATGCCCGGCCGCGACGCCGCTCCACTGTTCCCACGCAACGCCTTCGGCCTCATCACGCTGCCCCTGATTCGGGAGATCCAAGGCCCCGATGCCGCGTACGCAGCACTTCGCGTGGTGTCCCTCCGCTTCGACCCGTGTTTCGGCGGCACTCCCTGCTACCCCCAGATCCGGCTGGTGTTTCAGGCCCTGAACGGGACGGGTGCTTCCACCTTTGATGGCGCGGTGCATGCGCTCTACAACCTGACTCCCGACGAGTTCACGGCCCTCACCACCCGACTGAAGACGGTGGCTTTCCTGGCTCCGGAGAACGCCTTGGTCACGCGCCTCGAAGTGAGTCCGGCGTTGATCGCGCAGGGCATGACCGGCGCCTATGCGACGGCTCTTCGGGATCTTGTAGCCCAATCCATCGGGTCGTCGAGCCTGGCGAAGGTCACGTTCATGACTCGAGCCCAGGGCGGTGGCGACCGGTGGGACTTCGGCGGGTTCAACCTGCGCGACTTCGCGCCGAGTGGGGGCTTTCCGATCGCGGGCCTGAACGGCGACGTTCTGGTTCAGACCGTCCGCGAGAACCGAGGCGGTGGGGGCCAGGGTGGTGCGGGCCAGGGTGGTGCGGGACAGGGAGCCTACGCGTACACGGTAACTCCGGGCATCCTGCGTGGCGAATTGGACCGGGTGTTGAGCTCAGGTGCGGCGCAGGGAGCGAGCACCGCCGATCGCCAGCGCGCGATGGATTCCGTCGCGCGGGTTGAGAATCCTCTCCTGGAATCGGCGGATACCGTCGACTGTTCGGCCTGCCATCTCGCGAACCGGATCCGGGGCAGCCTGCAAACATCGTTCGGGCTTAGTTCCTTGCTTAGCTACACCTCGTCCGCGGAGGCAGCGCGACTGATTGGCGGGGCCGAACGCGACAATGAGAATCTGAGGGCCTTCGGTTACTTCGGGTCGCAGCCCGCGATCTCCCAACGAGCCGCCAACGAGACGCTTCGGGCGCTCGGCTCGATGCGCTGAGCAATCTCCTCCGCGAAGCCCTCAGGCTAGTGTCGATGCCGGTCCTTCAACACCTTCACCGCGGCACTCATGGGCAGCCCGCGCGAGCGGAGAAGAACCACAAGGTGATAAACGAGGTCGGCCGCTTCCCCGAGGAGCGTTTCATCGTCCTCGACCACCGCTGCGAGTGCTGCTTCCACCCCTTCTTCGCCCACCTTCTGCGCGATGCCCTTGGTGCCAAGGTCGAACAGGTTCGCGGTGTAGCTGCCCGGTGGCCGGTCGAGCTCGCGGTCCCGGATGAAGGCATCGAGGTCGGCGAGGAAATCCGAGGGGGCCTCGGCGAAACAACTCACCGTGCCGTTGTGGCAGGCCGGTCCTGCGGGGTTCGCGGTGACGAGAAGCGCGTCCTTGTCGCAGTCGGTGTCAATCGCCACCAGGGTGAGGCTGTTACCGCTCGTCTCTCCTTTGGTCCAGAGGCGTTCCTTGCTCCGGCTCCAGAAGGTGACGTGACCGGTGTCGAACGTCGCCTGCAGGGCGTCGCGATTCATGTAGCCGAGCATCAGGACCCGGCCGTTGTGGACATCCTGGACGACCGTGGGGAGCAGGCCGCCCTGCTTCTCCCAATCAAGTCCGTCGATTTCTTCAGGCGACATCTCTAACCTCGATCTGCTGTTCCCGCAGGTACTTCTTCAGAATAGGTATCGGCAGCGCTCCCGAGTGGAAGACGCTCGCGGCCAGGGCCGCATCGACGTCGGCCTCGAGGAAGGCGTCTTTGAAGTGTTGCGCCGATCCCGCACCGCCGGAAGCCAC
>JAYUUU010000272.1:0-2948 GCA_043754395.1 Vicinamibacteria bacterium | reverse complement strand
TGCGCGATCCGACCCTCGCGCATCACCGCGATCCGCGACGAGCATTCGATCGCCTCTTCGAGGTCGTGGGTAACCAGGATGAAAGTGATGCCGAGCGAGCGTTGAAGCTGAACCAGCTCGGACCGCATGGACGATCTCAATTGCGCGTCGAGTGCGGCGAGAGGCTCGTCGAGGAGAAGGATGTCCGGCTCGAGCACGAGTGCGCGGGCGAGCGCCACCCTTTGCCCCTGACCGCCCGAGATCTCGGCCGGCGTGCGCGAGTCGAAGCCCTCGAGATGAACCGCGGCCAGGGCCTTGGCGACCCGGGTTCGGATCTCGTCATCGGCGCGATTGCGGATCCTCAGACCGAAAGCCACGTTCTCAAACACCGATAGATGAGGAAATAGGGCGTAGCTCTGGAACACGGTGTGGACCGGCCGCAAGTGCGCTTTCAGCGTAGTGACGTCTCCACCCGAAACCGAGATTCGTCCAGCGTCCACTTCGTCGAGCCCGGCCACGAGGCGGAGGAGAGTGGTCTTGCCGCAGCCCGAAGGGCCGAGAAGAGTCACGAACTCGCCCGGTCGCACCTCGAGAGTGACGTCCTCCAGGACCTGAACCGAACCGCGTTTCTTGAAGACCCGCTCGACCAGGAGTGAACCACGGACCGGGGGCGAGTTTTCCTGAGGGCTCAAGGTTTCGGGAGCTTATTTCCGAACTTCCTTGCTTGACTTGGCCCGCTCGCATAAAAGACAGTAGATAATTGCCCTGCGGCCTTTAGCCCCGGCCGAAGAGACGGAATAAGGAGAATTCAGATGGGTGAAGCACTTGGAATGATCGAGACCCGCGGTTTCGTGGCCATGATCGAGGCCTCGGACGCCATGGTCAAGGCCGCGAAGGTCACAATCGTGGGCTGGGAGAAGATCGGGTCCGGCTACGTGACCGTGATGTGCCGGGGTGACGTCGCCGCGGTGAAAGCCGCCACGGATGCGGGCGCCGCCGCCGCGCGCCGCGTGGGCGAGCTCGTCTCGGTCCACGTCATTCCGCGTCCGCACGACAACCTGCAGGACGTTTTCGCTATCGGCAAAGCCTCCAAATAAGCCGCCAAAGCGGCCGGAGCGAAAAATGCAGGTCGGTCGAGTTGTCGGAACCCTGGTCGCCACCCGCAAGGACGAACGCCTGGTGGGGACGAAGCTCCTCGTGGTTCGGATCATGGACCCTTCGTTCAAGGAAGAGCAGGGGTACGTCGTCGCGGTCGACACCGTGGATGCGGGCCTTGGAGATCGCGTTCTGCTTGTCGCCGGTTCGTCCGCGCGCCTCGCTCAGGGAATGAAGGATGCGCCCATCGACTCCGCCATCATCGGCGTGGTCGATCAGGTCGAGTTGACGAAACCTGAGCCGACCAAACCTGAGCCGACCAAACCCTCTTCCACCAAGGCCTGATTTCCATGCAGCTCGGCATCGTCTGTGGAACGCTCGTGGCGAGCCGGAAGGACGAGAGGCTCGAAGGGATCAATCTGCTGGTGATCCAGCCGATCAAACCGGATGGTTCATCGACCGGCAAGACACTCATCGCCACGGATTCGACGGGTGCTGGTCCTGGGGAACGGATCTTCTGGGTCAAGTCGAAGGAGGCATCGAACCCCTTCGCTCCGATCGACGTTCCGACCGATGCCACCATCATTGGCATCGTCGATCTCGTGAACGTGGAGGCCTGAAGCGATGCTGATCGGTCGCGTCATCGGCAACATCGTCGCCACCAAGAAGAACCTCAAGCTCGATGGCGAAAAGCTTCTGCTCGTCCAGCCCCTCGAGCTTTCGGGTGCTGCGAAGGGCACGCCCATCATCGCCATCGACCGGATGGGGGCCGGGCCCAAAGAGCGCGTGCTCTACACCCAGGATGGCCGGACCGCGCAACAGATCCTCGGCCGCGGAACCGCCGGTGTCGACGCGGCGATCCTGGGCGTGGTCGACGAGATCGACTTTGGAACCACCGTTCATGGCTGAGCCGATCGACGACGCGAAGATCGACCTCATCGCCCGTGAGGTTTTGACGAGCCTCAAGAAGTCGCGGGCGGAGGGGGCCAGGGTGCCGCCGGCTGAACCTGTGGCCGACGGCCCGCATCCTTCCCTCAGGCTCCTTTCGGTGGTGGGCGGCGTTCTCGGCCAGCCCTGCGTGATCGAGCCCGACAAACCCTGCGTGGGTTCGCTCAAGTGTCGGTCGTTCGGTCACTGACCGAAGGAGTCTAGAAACAGACTCCAGAGCCGCTGTCGATTGTGATCCCGGCGATGTTCACGAACGCCCAGTCGTAGGCGGCTTCTTTCATCACGATGCGAAGAACGCCAAAGCTCTCGTTGTAGCGTCGTTCCGAGTTGGGCAGGGTGCGCGGGAAAGTGTACAGGTCGCGTCCGCCGGAGCCGACGACGAAGAAGCGAAGTCCCTTCGCGGCGTCGGCCACACCGTCTGGAGTTATGGGAATGAAGCGCTCATAGCTGTGCTCGTGACCAGCGAGGACGATCTCGGCATTGTTGTTGTACAAGAGCCTCATGATCGGCCCCAGCGCGGGAGTGCTGCCATTCTGTCCAGAGCTCAAATAGGGATGGTGCATGTAGGCGACCGTGCACTTTCGCCGGTTCGCCGCGAGGTCTTGCTGCAGCCAGCGATACTGCGGCGAGTTTTCGCCGCAGCCGCCAATTGCGCCGCAGTTGCTGTTGAGTGCCACGAAGTGCCAGTCGCCGACATTGTGCTCGTACCAGCCTTCGGTGGCCGAGCCCACGTTGACGCCCTGTTGAGAGAAATAGCTGAAGTAGCCGGTCGCGCGCGCGGTGTCGTATTCATGATTCCCGGGCACCGGCCGGGCGACGTCGTTGAGGCGTCCCCAGGTCGTGTGATAGCTCCGGTTGAACTCCGCAAGCGTTCCGGCCTCGTATTGGAGGTCGCCAAGGGGCAGAACCAGGACGGCCGCACGCAG
>JAYUUU010000271.1:0-11847 GCA_043754395.1 Vicinamibacteria bacterium | reverse complement strand
TCGCGCTCGTCAACTCCCTGGAAGTGGGAGAAGTCGAAACGCAGCCGGTCGGTGGCGACCAGGCTTCCCGCCTGTTTGACGTGAGTCCCGAGGGTTTCGCGCAGAGCGGCGTTGAGGAGGTGCGTGGATGTGTGGTGCCGCATGGCGCCTTCGCGGCGCTCCTCGTCGACCACGAGACGGACCTTCATTCCCGCTTCGAACGTTCCTTCGTCCACGGTCACGAGGTGGGTCGAGAGTCCGGGGACGGCGTTTCGGCACGACGCCACGGTGGCCACGGCTCCCGGAGCCGAGATCACGCCGCTGTCGCCGATCTGGCCGCCGGACTCCGCGTAGAAGGGAGTGCGGTCGACGATGATCTCGCCCGATTCGCCCCGGTCGAGGCGCTTCACCGGCTTGCCGTCCTTGAAGGTCGCGACGAGGGTGGCGCCGTCTTCCTCGAGGCGGTGGTAACCGACAAACACGGTCTTCGCCTTCTCGAGCAGGCTCAGGTATTCAGGCGCGCCGGAGACCGCACCCATCTTGCTGGCGTTGCGCGCGCGCTCCTGCTGTTTGGTGAACTCGGCATCGAAGCCCGCGTTATCGACCTTGAGGCCGCGGTCCGCCGCGAGTTCTTCGGTGAAGTCGAGGGAGAGGCCGTAGGTGTCGTAGAGCTTGAAGGCGTCGGCGCCGCTGAGGATGCCGGTTTTGGTGGAGGCGGCGACGGAATCGAAGACTGCGAACGCCTGCTTGAGGGTTGTGGAGAAACGATCCTCCTCAACGCGGACTATTTTCTTGACCGTTGATTCAGTGGTCTTGAGGTCGGGATAGGCAGACTGCATGCGCGCCACCAGCTCGCTCACGAGGTCAGTGAGGAAGGGCCGGTCGAGGCCAAGCTTCCGGCCGTGACGGAGCGCGCGCCGCATGATCTTGCGCAGCACGTAGCCGCGGCCCTCGTTGCCGGGAAGGACGCCGTCCGAAATCAGAAACGTGGTCGCGCGCAGGTGATCCGCGATGACGCGCAGCGAGATGTCGGTGGTGGGATTCGCTCCGTATTTCACGCCGGCGAGTTTTGCCGTCGCCTCGATCAAGGGCGCGAAGAGGTCGGTGTCGTAGTTGTTGAGCTTGCGCTGGACGACGGCGGTGACCCGCTCGAGTCCCATGCCGGTGTCGACGCAGGCCGCGGGCAGGGGAGTGAGAGTGCCGCTCGCGTCGCGATTGAACTGCATGAAGACGAGATTCCAGATCTCGAGGTAGCGGTCGCATTCGCAGGCGACGCCGAGGCAGGGCCGACCGTCTTCAACCTCGCCGCAGGGGAGAGAGTCACCCTGATAGAAGTGGAGCTCAGAGCACGGGCCGCAGGGACCGGTGTCGCCCATGGCCCAGAAGTTGTCTTTCTTGCCCAGTTCGAGAATCCGCTCGGCGGGAAGATACGCGCGCCAATGACCTGCGGCTTCGGTGTCGCGGGGGACACCGTCCTCGCCTTTGAAGATCGTGGCGGTAAAGCGATCCTTATCGAGGCCCATCGTTCCGGTGAGGAACTCCCAGGCGAACGCGATCGCGTCTTTCTTGAAATAGTCGCCGAACGAGAAGTTCCCGAGCATCTCGAAGAACGTGTGATGACGCGCGGTCAGGCCGACGTTCTCGAGATCGTTGTGTTTGCCGCCGGCGCGGACGCACTTTTGAGACGAGGCGGCGCGGTTGTAGCTCCTGGTCTCGCGCCCCAGGAACACATCCTTGAACTGGTTCATCCCCGCGTTGGCGAAGAGAAGGGTCGGGTCGTTCTGGGGAATCAGCGGCGAACTGCGCACGACCTCGTGCTGCCTCTCCTCGAAAAACTTGAGGAAAGACGCACGAATCGCGTCGGCGGACAGGCTACTCGTCTGCGTCATGGCGCGTATTTTCTTCGATAAGGGCGTTTTCCGTGAGGGCCAGCGCTCGACGGGCGTCGGAAAGCCCAAACCCCCGCCCCATCAAGGATCTTAAGACCCTGGCCCGCTTCTCCCGGATGGTCTCGCCCTTTGCGCTCGCCAGAAGCTTCCCGGCGAACCGGACGAGGTTCGCCTGGGCCTCCTCGGAGCCCGCGAAAGCCTCTTTCGCCGCAGCCTGCGCGGCCTCTCTCGGGATGCCCTTTTGTCGAAGGGTCGCGACGACTCGGAGTGGTCCTCGTTTGCCCGACCGGGCGTTCACCCGGGCGATCGCGGCCGCGAGGCGGGCGTCGTTCACGAGACCCTCGCGTTTGGCGCGGCGGATTGCAGCGCCTGCCGCCTCCTCCGAGTGGCCCTTGCGGCCAAGCGCGCGCTCGAGTTCCTTCTCGGTGTGGTCGCGCCGGCCCAGCTTGGTCAGGATCAGCGCGAAGGCGTTTCGGCTTTGCGCCTTGAGGTCGGTGTCGTCGTGGTCTGAACCGCTACTCAAGATCGGGCATCGAGCCCATGCCGCCGCTCCGGCTGCCGGTATCGACGCCGGAGAGCATCATGCGGAACTCGTCGGGGTTGGTGCAGCGTCGCGCCGCCTCTTCCCGAGTGATGAGGCCCTTCTGGCACAGGTCGAACAGCGCCTGGTCGAAGGTCTGCATGCCTTCGGTCGTGCCCTGGGAGATGGCGCCCTGGATCAAGCGCGTCTTCTCCTCGTTCACGATGCAATCACGGATGAACGGTGTCGAGACCATCACCTCGACCGCGGGCACGCGGCTCTGGCCGTCCGCGCGCGGGACGAGGCGGAGCGAAACCACGGCGCGGAGGACGGAGGCCAACTGGCGGCGGATCTGCTTCTGCTGATGCGGGGGACAGACGGACACGATTCGGTTGATGGTCTCGGTCGCGTCGAGCGTATGGAGCGAGGAGAGAACGAGGTGGCCCGTTTCCGCCGCGGTCACCGCGGTCTCGATGGTTTCGTAGTCGCGCATTTCGCCGACCAGGATGACGTCGGGGTCCTGGCGCAAGGCGGCGCGGATGGCGCCCGCGAAGTTCAGGGCATCGACTTCGATCTCGCGCTGGTTCACGATGGAGCGCTTGTCGCGATGAAGGAACTCGATCGGGTCCTCGACGGTCACGATGTGCGACGTCTTCTCGGAGTTGATGTAGTCGATGAGGGCCGCGAGGGTGGTGGATTTGCCGGAGCCGGTAGCACCCGTACAGATGATCAAACCCCGCTGCTCGTCCGCGATCTTTGTGAGGGTCGGTGGCAGCAGCAACTCGCGGATAGTCTGGATCTTGAGCGGGATCAGACGGACGACCAGGCCGACCGTTCCACGCTGCTGGAAGACGTTGCAGCGGAACCGGCCGAGTCCGGGGACGGAATAGGCGACGTCGACGTCGAAACTGTCCTTGAACTTCTGCTTCTGGCGGTTATTCATGACCGAGAAGGCCATGTTCAAGGTGTCTTCGGTCTGCAGCCTTCGATGTTCCACCACGGCGGTGAGTTCGCCGTTCACACGAAGGACGGGATGCGAACCAACCTTCAGATGAAGGTCGGAAGCCCGCTTTTCAATCGCGAGTTTGAGGAGATCGTTGATGAGCATGAAAGAGGCGCCTTAAGAGTCAATGTCAAGGGCGGGTGTCCCAGGGACCGCCTTGAGGAAATCAACGCAAAGGATAGTCTGATTTGGGCGTCTCGCCTTCGCCCTCGAGTTTGTGATATCAGACGGTGCCATGAGGATCATCGCGGGCGAGGGCCACGGGCGGAAACTCAAGGTCCCCAAAGGCGGTGAGACCAGATCCACGGCCTCCCGGGTCAAGCAGACGTACTTCGACATCATGAGACCGGCGATCGACGGGGCGACATTTCTGGATGCGTGTGCCGGGTCCGGGGCCCTCGGGATCGAGGCGGTGTCCCGGGGCGCGTCGCATTCAACGCTGATCGACCGATCTCACGCGGCGGTGTCGAGCGCGCTTACCAACATCAAGGTCCTCGGCGACAAGAGCCGGCTCGTTGAAGTGCTTCAGGGCGACCTTCTCCGAACGCTCCGCAAGCTGCGCACCGAGGGACGGGTGTTCGATGTGGTTTATCTCGACCCGCCCTACGAAGAGGGACCCTATGAAGAGGCCCTCGAGCTTCTGGCCCAGGGTCTGGTCAGTCCCCGCGGTTACGTGACCGCCGAACATTTCAAGAAGCGAGCCCTTCCGGAAGCTATTCTCACTCTGGTCCGGATCCGTGAGGTCAAGGTTTCCGACCACCGGCTGACGATCTACAGGAATGAGGTGCCGTCGTGAGTTCTAAGGAATGGAAAAGGATCGCCCTGGTCCCGGGCTCGTTCGACCCGGTGACGCTTGGCCACCTCGATCTGGTGATCCGGGCGGCGAGCCTCTTCGACGAAGTGGTGGTGGCGGTTCTCGAGAACTCGTCGAAGCAGCCCTGGTTTTCCGCCGAGGGACGCGTGCTGATGGTCCAGCGTGAGATGTCATCGCTCAAGAACGTTCGGGTGGTGCGTTTCGCCGGTCTGCTCGTGGATCTCGCGCACAAGGAGGGCGCCGAGGTCGTGGTCCGCGGCGTCCGGGGGGGGGCCGACCTCGAATACGAGACGGTGATGGCGCGCATGAACGCGCACCTTCGTCCGGGGCTCGATACGGTGTTCCTGCCTTCCTCACCCCATCTGACGCACATCGCGTCGCGCCTGGTGCGCGAGATCGCGTACCTCGGCGGTTCTGTCCAGGGTCTGGTCTCCGACAAGGTAGCCCTGGCGGTGGAGACGCGGGCGGAGGAGAAACGCGCGGAGAACGCCTTTTCGAAACGGAGCGGCGGCGAATGAAGTCAAAGCCCCACACTCTTCACCTTTCGGCCCGCGTCGATGCCGTGGAGATTTCACCTACGGTCGCGACGGCGGCGCGCGCCAGCTTGCTGCGCACGATGGGCCGTGACATTCTGGACTTCTCGGTGGGCGAGCCCGACCAGGGAACCCCCGACCGCGTCAAGAAAGCGGCGTCCGATGCGATGACCCGGGGAGAAACCCGCTACGTCCCCTCCCTGGGCATTCCGGCGCTCCGTCAGGCCGTGGCGGACCGGTACCGTCTCGACGACGGCGTCACCTTCGATCCCATGGAGGTGGCGATCACGCTCGGCGGGAAGCAAGCCTACGCGCTCGCCTGCGAAGCCGTTCTCGATCCGGGCGACGAGGTGGTGATCCCGACTCCCTACTGGCCCACGTTCTCCGAGGCGCCGAGGCTTGCCGGAGGCGTGCCGGTCTTCGCCCCGCTCGATGGGAGTTTGGGCTTCGCCTTCGAGCCGGATCGGATTTTGAAGAAGGTTCGCCGCAAGACGCGGATCCTGGTGATCAATTCGCCCTCGAACCCGACGGGTGCGGTGGTGAGCGAGAAAGCGCTTGTCGAGATCGCGCGCGGTCTCAAAGACCGGGCCAAGGATGCGTTCTTGCTCTACGACGACACCTACGCGCGGATGCGGTATGTCGAGAGCCACCCGCGAATGCTGGCCCGAGTGCGGGAGATCATGGGCGATCAGATGATGATCGCGGGCACGGCGTCAAAAACGTACTGCATGACGGGCTGGAGGATCGGCTGGCTCCTGGCCCCCAAGGCGGTGATCCACGGCGTCTCCGCCCTGATCTCCCATCAGACCCAGTGCGCGGCGTCATTCGCGCAGTTCGGCGCGGTGGAAGCGCTCAATGGGCCCCAGGAGTTCGTGGGTGATCTGGTGGCTGAGTATCGCGCGCGGCGTGATCTCGTCGTCGAGGCGTTGAACGCGATTCCCGGGGTGTCCTGCGGGTCTCCCGCGGGGGCGTTCTACGCGTTCCCCGACATCACAAGACTTCTCTCGAAGGCGGTTCCTGACGCGCTGACCTTCGCGGCTCGTTTGCTCGACGAACAGGGTGTGGCGGTGGTGGCGGGCGAGGGCTTTGGATGTCCGGGGCACATCCGGATCTCATTTGCGCGCTCGCAGGATGAACTCCGTCGCGGCCTCGCCGCGATCTTGAAGTTCGTCGAGTCGCTTCGCTACGATCCCCATGAAGGCGCCCGCGAACTGCCCATCTTGAGACGAAGGAAGAAACCGCGATGATCGCTTTTCAGGACGGCTCGCCCGCCGTCCTCTATCTGAACGACCCCAAGGAGAAGATCTGGGGTCTGGTGGTCTCGGTCTCGGCCGCGGGCGTCGTGATCTGCGGGCTGCGGCTGGATTCGTTCGAGGACTGGATGCGGCAGGAGGCGAGGCAGGAGGAGGAACTCCTCGGCCTCGTGACGAGTTTTTATCCGCTGCCGCGGATCGAGCGCCTCGAAGAAGACCGCTCCGTCGGCTCCGTGATCAGCTACTCACAACGCTTCGCCGAAGCAGTCGGCCGGACGGTTCAGGATGCGGTCGCTTCCCGCGCCGCGGAACGCGACGGCCCCCATTGACGCGCATTTACGAGGCAGAACACTAGCTCAAGAACCTCGGCGCCGCGCCGAGCAGAAAAACGGAATCACCAAAGAGCCGATATCGCTCCTTTTTCTCCGACCACCGGCGGGTGAGCAGCAGCAGGGCCGGGGTGGCGATCTGGATCGCGAGGACGGTGAAGACGGGCATTGTGCGGCTCTGCGTGACCGCCAGCATCGCCGCCGTGAACGCGCCGATCGCCGCCGCCATCAGCACCGCGTTCGTGGTGGCACTCCTCCCAAAACGCAGCGCGAGCGACCGATGCTCGTGCCTGCTGTCCGAATCGACTTCGAAGACGCCGAGCATGGCCAGGTTGAGGATCGCCGCGAGGCCGTGAAGTGTTGCAGCGAGCATCAACCATGCGGTAGATCCCACGCCCATCAGGATCGGGCCGCCCCAGATCCCGGCCGCGTAAAGCGCTCCTGCGACCGGTTCCTTGGGCAGACTCGCCAGGAAGGCCCCCTGCGCGGAGGCGAGATACGCGACGACCGCGAGGGTGAGGCCGATGCCGAAGAGACGTACCGGCGGCCGCAACGTCGATGCCGCGACGAGACCGATAACGATGGCGCCAGCGAGAGCCGCTGAGAGAACGCTTGAGTGGCGGCGATGGAAAGCGTGCCGGTGACTCAAGGCTTCGGCTCGGCTGCGCCGCGCATCGAGAAGGTGGTCGCCGGTGTAGATGCTCCACACCGCGAGAAGGAGGGCTATCCACCAACCCGGCACCATCACCGCCCCGGTCATCGCCTCCGCCATAAGTCCTCCGCACGCTGCTCCGGCCACGACATCGAGGCTCAGGGCACGGAGGACACGCACCGTTGTTGCTGAGGGCTACGGTCTACGCGAGGCGCACCGGCCGGAATTCGAAGGCGCCTGGAGGCACGGGAACTCCGAAGGTGCGAACCTGCTGCGCGCGCGCGATGACCGCGGCGCCTTCAAGGAAATTGAGGGCGATCTGGCCCACTTCGCGGTTCTTCGGATCTTCGAGGAACGACCCCTTGGCCCAGGTGTTGAAGGCTCCCATGGCCGGGCCGCACCAGATCTGATAGTCCATGATGCGAGTGGGCTCGCCGGCGTTCGCCCATCGGCTGGCCTTGCCCAGATACCAGCGGAAACAAAGCGCCATCCGATGGTGCGGATCCTTGTTCGCGCGTTCGACCTCGTGTGGGTCGCGCTGATCCCAGAAGGCCTTCGTGTCGGACCAGATGGTTTCAATCGGCGCCTTGAAGATCTCGCTTTCGAGCCGGGTCCGCACTCCGGCGGGCAGGCTTTCGATGGAGTCATGCGCCATGTACGCGTCATAGAGCTTCTGCGCGCGTGTCGCGAACATGGTGCCGCGCCGTAGTACCTGGACCTTGACCCCCATCTCAAACATGTCGGCGGCGGGCGCCATCGCCACATCCGCGATCCCCGCTTGAGCGAGCAGAAGTCTTCCGGCCTCCGAGAGCCCGGATTCCACCGCGGCTTCGTTCACCGTGCCGGTCATCACGTATGCCGCCCCGAGGGCGAACGCGGAGGCGAGGGAGGCCGGCGTCCCAAGGCCTCCGGCCGCGCCGATGCGGATGGGTGTCGTGTAACCGCGAGCGGTGGCGATTTCGTCGCGCAATGCCGCGATCGTGGGGAAGAGAGAGCCGAGCGGCCGATTGTCGGTGTGGCCGCCCGAGTCGGATTCGACCGTTATGTCCTCGGCGAGGGGAATGCGCTTCGCGAGATTCGCTTCTGCTGAGGTGATGGCGCCGCGACTGACGAGACCGGAAAGGATGCTGTCGGGGGGCGGTTCGAGAAAGCGGCGCGCCACTTCGGGCCGTGAGATCTTCGCGAGGACGCGGTTCTTTCGCTCGACCGCGCCATCGCCACGCAGTCGCAGCCCCTTTGCCGCATACCGCACCACCGCGGGACTGATGTCCATGAAGGCGGAGGCATCGATGCGGATGACCTCGTGCTTCAAATACAGGTCAACCACCGTCTCCTCGAGGCTCGGTTCGTTCGGCGAATGGATCAGGTTCGAGCCCCAGGCCTGGCCGCTGGTGAGCGCGTCCTTGATCGTGTTGAGGTTCGCCTCCACCGTTCCCGGGGAAAGACCCGCTGCGCCAAAGAACGCGAGCACGCCGGCCTTGGCTGCCGCGATGACGAGGGCCGCCGAAGCGATCCCATTCGCCATCGGCCCCACGCAGTACGGAAAACGAACTCCGTGTGATTCCTGGAACGACCGGTCGCCGAGCCACTCGGGGTAGAGCGGAGGCAGGGCTCCCGCGATCTCCTCGCCGGCTATGGGATCGGGCGAGAAACGGAGGCCCATCGCCTGATCCGACGTCCGCCGGACCACATAGAGGGGTTCTCGAACCCGGCGCAGCGCGGCGGTGATTTCGGTGGCGGTGTAGAGGGTCTTCGAACTCATGGACGGACGAAGGCTAATCGAAGCGCGTGCCTGAAAGCACTTCGAAGCGCAGAACCGGCGTGGTTTCGGCGCAGATCGCGACCGCGCCGATGAGCTGGATGGCTGCGAACTCGAACGTGGTCAGGCCGCACGGAGTGCGGGGCGGCGCTGTCTTTAGATCCTTCGCGATCGGATGGGCTTCATTTGGGTCGAGTCCCACCGAAAGCGTCTGGAGGCTCTCGGCCATGGTGGAGCCCCGCGCTTTGACGACGGCCTCCTTGCGGGTCCAGCCCGCGAGGAAGGCGCGCGGACGCATTTGGGCGGAGTAGGTCTCGAGCTCCTTCAACTCGGCCTCCGTGAAATAGCGCTTCGCTATTTCGAGAGGCTTCACGTCGCGATCGGTCCGCTCGATGTCGATGCCCACGTCCGCGCCGCGGCAGAAGGCAAGGGTCGCATGAGGGCCGGTGTGGGAGACGCTGAAGCGCCAATCCGTCGGTGCTCCAGGCGTTGCGCGAATGTCCGGTTTGCCCGAGGGGCGAACGTCGAAGTGGATATCCGCGGGGTCTTTGGTGAGCCGCTTCGCGAGTTCGAGGCGCAAAAGGCCGCGGGCGAGAGTGAACATCCGGCGCGTTTCCTTGATCTTGTAGCCGCTCGCCCGCGCTCGTTCGTCGTCCGCGAGGACCGCTTCGAACCGGCTCAGGTCGGGGACGTCTCGGAGGTGCGCGCGGATCACCTCGACTTCGAATTCGCCTTGGATCATGCGCGGTGAGGCCTCTCCGCCCCGGCCGGCACTTTGAACCACTCGACGGTTCGCTCGAAACCCGCGTCCGCCGTGACCGGAGGCGCGTATCCGAAGTCGCGCACCGCCTCGTCGATCGAATACCAATGTGAGATGCCGAGATTCCGAGCTACCGAGCGAGTGAGCGGAGGTTCGCCGCCCAGACGGAAGACGGTCCACAGGAGTTCGAGAAGGCCGCCGATCGCCACCGCGGTGGGGACGGAGATCCTCTTCTTGATAGGAGGAAGTTCGAGGCGCGCCACGAGTGTCCTCAACCACTCGCCGAAAACCACGGGCTCGGGGTCGTTGATGAAGTACGCGCGGCCCGCGCAGGGGGCCCCGAACGACAGGCGGTCGGCCGCCTGGAGGTGCGCCGCCGCGGCATTTTCGATGAAGGTCAGGCTCACGCGGTTTTTCCCGTCGCCCACCAGAGCGAGCCGCCCCTTCGAAGCGCGATCGATCACTCGAGGCACGAGATGAGGATCTCCCGGCCCGTAGATGAGGTGCGGACGAAGCGAGACCGTCGCGAGATGTTTCGAATTGGCCTTGAGCACGAGCCTCTCCGAGGCCGCCTTGGTCGCGGAGTAGTGACTCGAGGGTCTCTTGGCGTACGGAAGCGACGACGTTCCATTCGCCTGATCCCGGCCGTCGAAGACCACGGACGGCGAGCCCGTGAAGACGAGTTTTGGAACCCGGGTGGCGAGGCACGCCGCGATCAGCATTTCCGTCCCGACGACGTTTGGACGGTAGTAGCTCTCGTAAGACCCCCACACTCCGGCTTTCGCCGCGGTGTGGAAGGCGAGATCGCAACCCGTGGCCGCTTCGGTCAGTGCCGGAAGGTCGATGATGTCTGCACGGACGAGCCGCGCGCCCATGGCCCGAAGTTCGGGGTACTCACCCCTGGCAACCACGGTTACCTCGTGGCCGCGCTCAACCAGAAGCCGGACAATCGCGGACCCGAGAAACCCGCCCCCGCCGGTGATCAGAGTTTTCACCGGCGAATGGTACGGGTTTGTGAGGGGAGACCCGCGAGGGCGGTTACTGAACCTTGAACGTCTTCGTGGTCGCGGGCGTCTCGCTGTCGCCGAGGAAGACATCGATCCGATAGTCGCCCTTCGGCCAGCCCTTGGAATTCTCGATGTGGAACTCGTTGGTGGCGGCCACGGTGGAATCGAACTCGATCGTGTCTTCGTGGACCTTCGTGGACTTATCGCCCTTGACGAACGTCCAGACCGCGCGCAGCTTGATGTGGCCGACCCCCGAGGTCGCGACCGAAGCGTAGATCACGTCCTTGACCGCGAAGGTCTCGGACACCGCGGTGACGACCTTGTCGGAGCCAATCGCGTTGCCGAGCGTCACCGAGCCGACGGCGGGCGGAGCCGGGGTCGGAACAGGTGTCGCGACGACGACGGGTGGTGGCGGCGGCGGGGCCGGTTTGCCGGAGCAGGCGGCAAAGAAAGCGGTGAAGGTGAGGATGGTAGTGCGTCGCATGAAAGTCTCCCGTGTGGTCATTAAGGTTTCGCCGGCAGTTTGAGGTCCCAACCGACCTGAATCAGGTCGGGGTTTTTGATGCGGTCCTTGTTGGCTTCATGGATGAGCCTCCAAAGATCCGCGTTTCCGTATTTCTCCTTGGCGATCTTCGACAGAGTGTCGCCCGCTTTCACGGTGTAGGTCTCGTAGACCACGGCCCCGGTTCTCGCGGTCGTCGATGCGCCCCCGGTGACTCCCGAAAAATCGGGCATGTCGTCATCGGGCCTTTTGATGTCGGGCATGAAGCTCCTCCTCGAATCGCCGAGCGTCCACACTGGACGCCGACAAACACAACGTTACATGAGGCCTTCTGTGCGCCAGCGAACATGTCGCGGGCTACGGAACTTCCCCGCGGGCGGTTACGATTCGCCCCCATGTCCGCCGATCTTCGCGAATTCCTGGACACCCTGAGGCGGGAAGGCGACCTCGTTGAGATTGAGGCCCGAGTCGATGCGCGTCTCGAAGCGGCGGAGATCCACCGGCGGGTGATCGCGGGCAAAGGTCCAGCCCTTCTGTTCAAGAATGTGGCGGGCTCGGCCTTCCCGCTCGTGACCAATCTTTTCGGAACACCAAAGCGCGCCGAGCTCGCGTTTGGCGGCAACGCCACCCGTTTCGTCCGCCGCGCGGTCGATGTCGCGCAGCACGCTCTGCCGCCCACTCTGAGCAAAGCCTGGGGGGCTCGAGACCTCGTCATGTCCGGACTGAAGGTCGGGCTGAAGCGATCGGCGAACGGCCCGGTGACCGAAGTGCGCGAGGGTCCGAATCTTTCGATGCTTCCAGCACTCACCTGCTGGCCGGAGGACGGAGGCCCCTTCATCACCCTGCC
>JAYUUU010000270.1:0-7381 GCA_043754395.1 Vicinamibacteria bacterium | reverse complement strand
GCTTGCGTCGCGCAGGGTGCTCAGAGAACGGCGCGCCACCGCTTCGAGAGTTCCGTTCTGCTCGGCGAGGGCGAAGAGCAGGGTGACGCCCACGAGAGTGAGAAGGAGCATCGCGGGAAAGCCCGCGGCGATCGCCTCAGGCTTGAGACCGGCCACGAGCGACCCCAGACCCCACGCAAGGGCGAGTGCTATGACCCCGACATTGATGCGCGAGGTGCACGAGAGTGCAATGGCGGCGAGAAACGCGATCAGCGACCAGCCGGCAGGGCTCACTCGGAGGAGGTTACCGACTTTTGGAAGGAAGAGTAATCTGCGCGAACTATGCGACAGACACTCGGGCTCGCCCTCACGGTGGTTCTGGTCGGTGCCCGCGTCTTTGCCCAGGGAGAGGACATCCGGCCCTGGCGCAACGAAGCGCGGTTCAAGCGGATCGCCGCCGGTCTCGCGGATACGAGAGTCATCGACAACCACACGCACCTGGTCCGGAGGCAGCCCCTCCTCGCGAATCTCGACACGGAAGTCCCGTGGCTTCTTCGCTCGGGCAACCCCTTTCACGTGAGCGTGCTCAAGTCGCGTTTCGGTATCGACTGGGATCCAAGCCGGGCCGAGGAACTCGACAAGCTTGGGCGGGAACGACGAGAAGCGCTCGTCACCCAGGCCGGTGGCGAGGCTGCGTACTGGAATCAACACCTCGACCTTGCCGGCGTCGACCTCGCTCTCGAGAACCAGGAGTTGCCGATCAGCCCGAAACACGATCGCCTCAAGTGGGTGCCTCACGCTACGACGCTCCTGTTCCCGCTCGACAGCCGCGCCGTCGAAGGGAGGAATCCTGGAGTCGCGATGGATGTGAAACCCGCGCGGGAAGCGATCGCCGCCCTCTTCAAGGCGAAGGGTCTTACGGGACCTCCGGCTTCTCTTGCCGGATATCTCGCTTTCGCCTCTGGCCAGCTGCGAACCTGGAAAGCCGAGGGTGCGGTGGCGGTGAAGTTCTACGACGCCTATCACCGGACGCTTCTCTTTCGCGACGTGCCGCGTTTCCGAGCTGCCGCGCTTTATTCCAAAGGCCTCCTGGCGCCCCTATCGCGCGCGGAGTATCTCGAGCTTCAGGACCACATCGCCCGACACATCATGCTCGAAGCCGGCGCCGTCAAGCTCCCCGTGCAGATTCACTCCTCGCATGGCGGCGGGCCGTTCCTTCGACTGATGGAGTCCGACGTCCGCAACCTCGAGGAGATCCTGGCGGATCCGCGTTTCTTCGGCACTCAGTTCGTTCTGATCCATGGAGGAGCGCCTCTGATCGAGCAGGCCGCGTATCTGGCGTCCAACAAACCCAATGTGTGGGTCGACACTTCCGCCATGCCCTTCCTCTATCCCACGCCCGACCTCGCGGCGGCGTTTCGGAAATACATCGCCTTCGCCCCGGACCGGACACTGTTCGGCACCGACGGCGGCGGCTCGCCCACGATCCCGATTGGCGCCGAGGTACAGCATCTCGCCTTGGTTCCGCTGGCGAGAGAGGCGCTCACTCTCGCCCTCAGCGATCTTGTACGTGACGGCGTGTTCGACGAGGCCACCGCCATCCGCATCGGCAAGGATGTCCTGCGCGAGAACGCGCGCCGCCTTTACGGATTCTGAGCCTGCACCCCTCGCTCGCCCATCTCGATCACCGCCCGTGGCCCATTCCCACGGCGGCCTGGACCTGGCGTCAGTCCTGGCGGGATCTTCTTTTCGCGCATTGGCCGATCGACGCGGCCCAACTGCGTCCGCTGATTCCCGAAGGACTCACGCTTCAGGAGTTCGACGGTACTGCGTGGATCGCGGTGGTGCCGTTTCGGATGACCGGAGTGATGAGGCGCTACGCACCCGACCTCCCGTGGATTTCCGCCTTCCCGGAACTGAACGTGAGGACTTATGTGGAGCGAAACGGGAAACCCGGCGTGTGGTTTTTGAGCCTCGACGCCACAAACCCTCTCGCGGTGTGGGCGGCACGACGTTTCTTTCACCTCCCCTACTTCCAGGCGGCCATGTCCCTCACCGAAGGTGCTGCTGGAATCACATACCGGTCGGCGCGGCGAGACGCCGGATTCGAGGGTCTCTATCGGCCGACATCGGAGGCGTATCGGTCTAGCCTCGGTTCCCTGGAACACTGGTTGACCGAGCGTTACTGCCTGTATGCGCGATGCCCGCGCGGAAGGCTGTGGCGCAATGAAGTCCACCACGCGCCCTGGCCCCTTCAGAAGGCAGAGGCCTCGATCCGGATCAATCGAATGCTGACCTACCACGGCCTCGATGTACCGGGACCTCCCCCCTTGCTGCACTTCGCCCGGCGGATCGATGTGGTCGTGTGGTCCGGGGAACTCGTGGGCTAGCGAAGGGCCCCGCTCAGCGCGCGGCCATTTCCGCGACGGTCAGATCGCCGTCGAGCAGAACTTCACCGTCCTTGTAGGTCGCCCACGGTTCGCCCCTCGGGCCCACCACGCTGACCGTGTCGAGCCCTTGCTCGGCCGCGAAGGAACCGAGTCCCTGGACAATCGTCTTCCGCTCATCTTTGCTGAGGAGCACAAAGGACCGGGATGCGGAGACGAAGAGCGTGCTTCTATAGGTGCGGGCATCGTCGAACAAATCGCCGCCAGGCATTCCGGTGAACTGAATCATGCGCACTTCGGGATCAACCGTGGTGGGAATGATCCTGAGCGAGCCGAAACCGAGGATCGCCACCACCGCCACCGCGGCGGCGGCGCCACGAATGATCGACGCGCGCGACCTTCTTCGCCGCGGGACGGCACCCTGGGGTGCCTTAAGCTGGCCGGTTCTCGGCAAAACCGGAGGCCGCTTTCGGCTCGGCCGGCGTTTGAGGCTGGCCTCGAGGCGCAGCCGCTCCCACAGCAGATGATCCGCTACGTAGAGCAACGGCTCCCTCTCCCCGGCGTGGCCCTGCTCGAGGTCGGCGGCGCGACGCAGCGTGGTGCGCAGCAGAAGCATGGCGTTAGCGACACTGCGGACCGAGGCTCGGTGCTCCGCGGGGGGCGCGTCATCCTGAACCGCGCGGGCGCAGATCAAGTCGTCGGCGGTCAGGATCAGTTCCAGTGCACGACGTTTGTCGACGCTGTGATTGCCGCCCTCGCGGTTCTCAGCCTGGCCGAGGAACACGTCGAGATCGAGCTGCCACACCTCAGGCGACCTCGGCTCGGTGAGATATCTCTCGACGATCGCGGCGTTCTCGGCCTGCTTGCCGAGTTCGAAAGCACGCGCGGACGGCTGCTGCTCGACCTCGGCCAGAAGACCCTCGTCCGGCTCGCCCGTATCTCCCTCCGTCGCATCGGCGGTCGTCGGGCTTGCTTCTTCGACTGCGTCCGAAGGCTTGGGCTCGCCTTCCTCGGCCGGCGGCGGGGCGTTGTGCCGAGGCGTCCCGGCGGCTTTAGGCGTCGCGTCGGGGACGTCGATCGCTCGAGTCGTCACGGCGACCTTCTCCGAGACGGCGGGCTCCGTCGCGGGCGCCGCTGCGTCCTTCTTGCGAGTCGGCCGCAGGAATTCGAGGCCCGAGAGATCGATCTCGCCAGTGAGAAGCTGGGGGCGGTCGCGTCTCTTGACCACTGCGGCATCGTCGCCCTTGGCCTGCGGCACAGCTGTGGCGGCCGGGGGCTCGGCCTTTGCCTCCGCGGCCGCAGCCGCTTTCGGCTTCGCTTCCGCGTCGAGGTCGGGAAGTGGCGGCAGGGCGGCATCCCCGGCCGGTGACTTGACGGACGAAAGCGCCCCGGCGGCCCGGATAGGGCTGCTCCCACGTAGCGGCTGCCCGCCCGCATCGGCGAGGAGCTGATTGAGGCGGTTCAGGACCGCGACGTTCGTCTCCACCACCGCGACGCTCACTCGGGGGTCGAAGAGCTGGCCGCCAATCGAAGCCTTGAATGCGCCGAAGCGGCGCAAAACCGCGCTCCTCGTGAAACTCGCGGCATCCGCGTGCCGGCCGGCCTCCGTGGCGAACGAGCCCAGGGCCAGGGTGACCATGGCCACTTCACCATCTTCGATACGCACGGGGTTTGCCGCCCATGACAACTCGAGGGCCACCACGGCGTCGCGGAGTTCTTCGGTGGGTGCTAGCCGTCGCTCCGGGCCGATCGGCCCGGCCAGCCTTCGAGTGAGCACGTATTCGTACTTGCTCTGAGAACTGGTGGAGAGCGGGACGAGCCGATAAAACCGCGCGAGGCTGTCGAGCGTCTGCGGCCTCAGGGTCGCGTTCTCGCAGGCCCAGCGGACGCGATACGCCTCGATAACCGCGTCGCGCGCAATGACGCGCTGGCGGCACGCCTCGAGCAGAGGCCAGGTGCGCTCTACCGCGTCGAGCGCCGCTTCAACATCATTGCGGCGCAGAGCCAGGCGCCAGTCCTTGAAGGCCGCGGACGCCTCGACGAAGGGGTCGGGTGCCGAACTTCGAAAGGGCTCGAGCTCGAGGACGAACCTGTAGGCGCGGGCGAGGGAGAGGCCGGCTCCAAGGCGCGCACGGAAACGACGCCTCAACGCCTCAACGGGTGCGGGTGGCTCGTCGGCGAACAATGCGCTCATCGGATCTTCACCACGCGGCCGGATTCGTCGATCTCGTAGATGAACCCCTGATCCACTTCCTGCTGAGTGGCCTGGATCTTGAAGCCTCCCCGCAAAGAGGGGGTGGTCGGCCACAAAGGCACCATGGAGTATCTGACCGCGGGAGCGTCCAGGTAGGACGGGTCGGCCATGGCGCCGAGGCGGTTTTGAGCGGCGGCGTTCAGTTCGTGCAGGCGGGCATAACGTCGACCGGTTTCATTCATGGCCGAAGGAGGAAGCGGTGCTGGGTTGAGGAAAAAGAGCTGTTGCTCCGCCACCATGGTTCGAAGCGTGCTGACCACGGCGCGTTCCGCGGCGAGACGGCGGGCGACGAGGAACTGGGGCACCGCGATCGAGGCGAGGATGCCGATCACGGCCATGACGATCATGAGCTCGATAAGGCTGAAGGCCGCCTCGCCCTTACGGGCGCGCCTCCGGCCGGCGAGCGTCGGCGCGGCTCGGTCAGGCTGGATCGAACTCGGGCAGGGGTTCACAACCGTCATTCCATGAAATTCCGGGGGATTGGGACGGGCTCTTCGTTTTTTGGGGAGCCTAGATCTTAGATCGTCCGGCGGCCGTGACGGAGAGCCCCTTCTCCACTCACCAGTTCGAGGGTTTGTAATCCTTCAGGAACCTGCCGTAGGCGTGCTCTCCGGTCAGCAGACCGGAGAAGAACGGGTCGCACACCCTGGCGGCGCCGTCCACGATGTCGAGGGGAGGCGCAAAATCGAGTTCGACCTTCTTCCGGTCCGCGTGGACCTGTGGATCCTCGTCGGTGACCCAGCCCGTGTCCACCGCGTTCATGTGAATGCCGTCGTTCACGTAATCGCGCGACGCGGTGAGCGTCATCATGTTGAGCGCCGCCTTGGCCATATTGGTATGCGGATGTTTGTCGGTCTTGGTGCCGCGGGAGAAGATGCCTTCCATCGCCGACACATTGACGATGTGCTTGTCACGGCTCGGCACGCGAAGCATGAGTGGCTTGAGGCGCGCGCAGAGGATGAACGGAGCGACCGCGTTCACGAGCTGCACCTCGAGCATCTCCGCGGTCGGCACGTCGGCGAGGGCCAGCCTCCAGGTGTTCTGATGGCGCAGGTCCACCTGCTGCAGGTCGGCATCGAGCTTGCCCTGAGGGAAGAGATCGTCGCGACGCGTGTCGTCGTCGTACGCGTAGCGGACCTGCGATAGTTCGGCCGAGGCCACGACACCAATGCCACTGCGGCCTCCGTTGAGGCTCATCAGACCCGCCCGATCAACCCCCGTGGAGCCGGAGATGGACTTCTCTCCTCGCAGTGCTGCCTTCAGGCCCTCGTGACTCTTTAAAAGGCCATAGATGTCCGGGCCGAACTCCGTGGCCGGCCGCGATTCAGTGGAAAGCAGGTCCTCATAGAAACCCGGAGGACGGCGCACCGTCTGGCAGGCGTTGTTGACGATGATGTCGAGACGCGGGAAGGAATGCTCCACGTAACGGGCGAAGATTTCCACGCTTGGAGGGTGACGTAGGTCGAGGCCATGGATGTGAAGGCGATTCTTCCAATCCGCGAAGTCGGGCTCCCGCGAATAGCGAAGCGCCGAGTCCTGCGGGAAACGTGTGGTGGCGATAACCTCGCAGCCCGCCCGCAGCATCTTGAGCGCCGTCTGGAAGCCGATTTTCACCCGCGAGCCCGTGACGAGTCCCACGCGACCCTCAAGCGACGTGGTCTGGAACCGCTTCGCGTAGTTGAAGTCGGCGCACTCGGCGCACATCGAGTCGTAAAAGTGATGCAGCCGGGTGAACTCCGTCTTGCACACATAGCAGGCGCGGGGCTTTTTCAACTCGCGCGGCGGTGCTGCGGCTGCCTCGCCCACAAGGGCGGGCGCCACGAAGACCGTGGCTTCCCTTGCCTGCCGGATGCCCGTGACCGCGCGCGACTCCCGGTCCTTTGCCTCCTCGCCCAGACGGCGAACGCGGCGCAGCGTCTTCACGAGCCGCTTCTCCTGATAAGACTGGGGCCGCGACGCCTGCCCGGCCGCGATCAGAAGGGCCTGCCGCATCTCGAGCGGTACAGAAGCGAGCACGCCCCGATCCGCCACGATTTTCTGAAGAAGTTCGATACAGCGCTGGACGTCGCTCAGCGTAAGCGCCTCTGCGACGGATTCCGGGCCGAGTACGGCCACGGTCGCAGGTTTGGCGCTCATCAATTCATCATTTTCGCCCGCGCGACGCGTATCCGCCTACTCGCCACGGGGACAGGCGGCCCAGGCTGAACCCGATACTCAGCACAGCGTAGGAGTTCGAGGGGTTCACGTTGCCTTGGGCTCCGAGCACAAACGCCGGCTCCGTCGGTGTGCCCGCCATAAGAACCATTGCCTGCAGCATGTTCAGCCCCCCAAGTCCTTCGAGCTGCGACATTGCAGCGGAACTCGAGGCTAGGGAGGCCCGCGTCGGGCCTGAGGGACCACATGTGACGCTTCTGCCACCCTCACTTCGCTGCGAGAGCAGAGCGCCGTTCGCGAACCGGCGCAGTCGTCGACATCTCGGCAGGGTCGGTTGTGGTGGGAGGGGATTGCTTCGTCGCCCGACGAACGACCTGCTCCTGCTGAGAAACCCGTGCGAGAACGCCCCATTTCGCGCGGTTTCCGTATTCGGGTCTTGGGGAGGAAGGAGCGTGGCCGGCTGGTGCTTGTCGAGTGACGCGGAGACCCGAGCGCGAAGGCCAAGGCGCCGTTCCCCGAGCGCAGGGGGCCGCAAGGCTCCTATGAGGTCGTTGCGGGGCGGCATGCCCCGCTCATTCATAAGAGACGCCATGCGGCCCACGGAGAC
>JAYUUU010000269.1:0-10515 GCA_043754395.1 Vicinamibacteria bacterium | reverse complement strand
CGGGTCGCGCTGCGGCTGCTCTCTCGCCGATTCACCCGAAGACGCCGAGGATCCCTGATCGGATGGGACCTCCGATTCCGTGGAGAAGCGGCGGTTCCGCCGATTGTCCTGCTCTTCTTTGAAGCCGTCCTGACCGAAACCGCGACGCCGCCTCGACTCCGGGCTCGGAATCGTGGTGGTCGGGTCCGAGCGGAGTTCCGGGGTGCTGTCGCCGGGGGTGGGACGGATGTTGATCCGCGGCGCGGTGTCGGACCCGCCCGCGCCATCACCGCGTCTCATCGCGCCCGCGGCCTGGGCGAGGCCTGAGCCAAGCCCGCTGCCCCGATTCCCCGATCCTCGGCGGGTTTCACCGAAGTTGCGATCAGGTGCGGCATCCGGTTTCCACGCGACCGCGCGTTCGGCCTCTTCAGCGGGCAACGAGACGCGACGGCGATGGATGCTCGCCCGTCCCATGTCGGACCGGTCTGCGAACGACCAGCCGGTGCCGGAAGAGACCGAACGTGAGCCGCCGCGAGCGACCGGGCGACCGCCGCTGCCGTAGGCATAAGAAGAACCGACGGGGCGATCGTTGAAGCCGAGCGCGCACCACCCGATGGTGTTGCTCCAACGCCCCACGGGGGATGACCACCCGACCCAGGCGCCGGAGAAGCCGGCCTTGGGCAGCCAGTTCCAGCCGATGCGGGAGGAGTATCCCCAGCGGCCGTAGTGAGACGTCACGAAGCCCCAGGGCTCGTCAGCGACCCAGGTCCAACCGTAGAGCGTGTAGACCCAGCGGCCATACGTATAAGGCGCCCAGTCGTGCGCGACGCGCGGCACGTAGACGTAGCCCGCGGGCTCGTCGTAGACCCAGTCGCCGTTCTCGTCGAGTTCCTCGCCGTACGGATCCAGTTCGTCGGGGAGCCGTTCGTGATCGCGATTACGGGCGAGCTGTTCGAGGGCCGCCTCACGCTCTTCGCACCACCGGTCGAACGCATCCATGCGCGTGCGCTGATAGCCAATCGGGCCATCGACACGGCCATCCGCGTAGATCACACGATCGCCCGCCCGAATGCTGAGGCGTTGGCCGCCCAGGTCGGCGAGAACCGCGCCCTCGCTCACGGAGACCACTGTTTCCCCGGCGCGGACGTCGACGCGGAAGGCTGATGCGCCGGTTGTGGTGATGCTGCCGCCAGGCGCTCTGAATTCGAAACCCGGCCCGCCATCGCGTACACGCGCGATGAATGATCCCGCGAAAACCCTGAGGCCGAGACGCTCGTCCTGATCGCGCCCGCCTCTCCCGAGGGAGTCCACTTTGCTTCGCTCCGCGATCCAGAGGATTTCGCCGTCGGCGAAGACGATTTCCGCGCGGCCGCTCTGATCGGTCCAGACCCGGTCGCCGGGCAGGAGGGGCATGTTCCGAACCGCCTCGTCGGAACTCGCCTCATCGGACCGCTGAATCGTGACCCCGCCGGCGATTTCGAGGAACCGCCCATCGCGATACCGAATGTCCTGAGCGGCGACGGTGGAGGAAACCATGAACGCGAGGGCGAGCGCGGCCCAGGGGATGCTTCGGGCTGGAACGACGTGGTCTGGATTCATGGACATCTCCCCTGGTCTCTGCCCCTGACGAAGCAACGATCGTGCCCGCGGCCCAGGGAAACCTAAATCAATGTCGGGACGCGGTTTGAGCCCGAGCGGGTCACGCGAGATGAGTGCGATTTCGCAGCCAATCGAGGACGGCACCGTCCCTACGCGAGGAAGCCCGGGCGAATCAGCGCCGCTGTCCGAACCGGACCATCATCGAAGCGAAGACGCGGTTGTACTTGATGCTGGTGTTCGCATCGTAGATCTCGGCGCCCGCGCGCGAGATGGGCACCTTCCCGTATTCGCGGATGAAAGCGACGTCTACGAGCACTCCGCCGATCGTCACACCCACACCGGCGGTGAGCCCGGTGAACGCGGGTTTGTATTCGAAGATCGCAGCGTCGACCCCAGCCCGCAGACGCTTGACCACGGGCTGTCCATCGCGAAAGATCCCGGCTCGCAGGGGGAGGAGAACCCGACCCGATTCCCCGAGGCGAAGCACCCACTCCGTGCCGACACGGATCTGATTTGTATCGGCCTGGCCATTTGATCCTTCCTCGACGGCAGGGAAGGGAAGAGGGAACGGGTACTCGTCGATGCCATCCTTCGGCGTGGTGACGTCATTCTGGGCGAGCGAGAAGAAGTTCGTGATGGTGGCCTGCGACCAGGCTGTGCGCGTGAAGTCGGCGGAGAGGGTCAGTGTGTTGGTGGGGCGAACGGACACGCCGAAACCGTACACGCGAGGGAAGCGGATCTGCACGTTGTCCCGCGTGGTGGGATCAGTGCGGCCCCGGTCCGGAAACTCGTCCACGCGATCTGTTCGGGACTTAGTCAGGTTGACCCTGGCGGTGAAAGGGGTCTTGAGCACTGCCCCGACGTTCACCTTGGACGTTGGCGTGTAGAGCGCGCCGAAGTTGAAGTTGTTGCCCTCGATCTTCCACTCGCTGTCGATGGTGGTGCGCGTGGGCCGGTCCACCGTCTGCTTGAAGCCGTTGATCCACTTGTTCGCGCTGAAACCCACCCGCAGGCCGGCGAACACCTCGAACCCCGACGATAGCGAGACCGTGTCGAATCCACCGTCTCCATCGACCGTGAACTCGGTGTCAAGCAACAGACTCCCATCCGGTTGCGACTTTCCAACCGTGGCCTGGGCGGATCGCTGCCCCTCGAAGGAGAAGCTGCGTTGATACGAGACCTGAATCGCACCACTGCGATCCTTGATCCGGAGCGGGAACGCGAAACCCGCGAAGTCGACGACGGAACCGTTCAATTCGTCCCGAGTCGTCACGAACCTCGTGGGAACAACCGCATCGTTGATTCGCGGAATCCGCTGCGAGAAGTCGTTTTTCACACCGACGAGCGAAAACTCGAAACGCCTCAGGTAGCTGAGACCGGCCGGGTTCCACGAGGCCGCGGTGGCGTCGTCAGCCTGGGCGAGGAAGGCGCCGCCCATGCCGAAGGCCCGAGCCCCCGAGCCCACGACCACGTTCATCCGGCCGTAGAACGACGCGAGTTCGTCCTGATTCGAACGGACGAGATCCGGAGGGGGCGGGGGCTCCTGCCCCACCGCGCGCTCGGCGGAAAGACCGAAAAAGGCAGCCAGAAGCGAGATCGCTGAGAATCTCTTCAGAGGGCTTGCGTTCACCATTCTCAAATGTTGTCCGGGCGGTTATGGCAGGATACACCGGTCCCCGCGCGGACCAACCCGCGCCGTCGATTCACGCTGAACGCGTGTTAAGTCGGACTTTCCCTACGAACATGGCTTCCCGTTCTCCGATCGGAAACTCCGCAGCAGCAAGGACAAAGACGCTGGTAAAGTCCTCGAAAGAGCCAAATCCGCTTGAGCGACGCCATAGAAACTGTTTCCTCTTTAGGGGAGCGCGCCCTCGTCGCGCGTTTGCGATCCCGCATCGCTGAAACGCCAGGCGTGAAGGTAGGCATCGGTGACGACTGCGCCCTCGTCGAGACCGCACCGGCTACTCTGCTCACCACCGACACGCTCGTCGAAGGGATTCATTTCGACCGCGCGCTCACACCCGCGCGTCTCCTCGGACGCAAGGCCCTGTCCGTCAACCTCTCCGATATCGGAGCGATGTCCGGCGTTCCGCGTTACGCGCTTGTCAATCTGTGTCTGCCCCTCGACTGCCCGGTCGCGTTTGTCGATGGCTTGTACGAGGGCCTTCTCGAGCGAGCGGCCGAAGTCGGTGTCGCGATCGTGGGCGGCAACCTCTCGGCGACTCCCGGCCCCATCGTCATCGCGGTCACCCTGGTGGGCGTGGGCGACCGACCCATCCTGCGCAAGGGCGTTCAGGTAGGTGATCTGGTGGTGATCACCGGCGGTCTCGGCGCCTCGGCCGAAGGCCTTCGCCTCCTGCGCGATGGTGTCCGGCTCGCCGACGACGGGATGGTCATCGACACCGGGATGTGGACTCCATCCTCCGAGGGTCCTCTCGCGCGCTGCGTTCGCGCTCACCTCGATCCGACGCCGCCCCTCGCCTTCGCGCGCGCCATGTCCGAAACTGCGGGCACGATCCGCGCAATGATGGATCTCTCGGACGGTCTCTCGGTCGACCTCATCAGGCTGTGCGCCGAGAACTCGATTGGCGCCGTGATCGATCCGCTCGCGGTCCCGGTGGACCCGGCGGTGGCGATGATCGAGCGGGCCCGCGGTGGAGATCCGCTTCCCCTGGCTCTTCACGGCGGCGAGGACTACCAGCTTCTGATGGCGGTTTCACCCGACAGCATCGATGCGGTCCGCGACATGGCCTTCGTATGGGATCTGCCGATCACGGTCATCGGCCAGTTCGTGGTTGGAGCCCCCGTGGTATCCGTGCAGGTGGGCGAGTGGATCGAGCCGCTCAAGCCTCAGGGTTTCGACCACTTCGGTTATCACGACGGACCGCGCCCACCCACCCAGACCGCGGACTGACCGCTCACTCGCCCGGAGTCTTTGGCTCCGGGTCGGGGCCCGCTTCGGCCTTGCGCTGATTTCTAGACTCCAGAAACTTGCGCGACAGACCGTACGCCGGGACCGCGACCACCGCACCCAGAATGGTGTTGCCCAGCATGATCGGCCAGAAGAGCGTGCCGAGGGTAGAGGTCAACGCCTCGATTCCCTGAGACCAGTCGATGGCCTGGAGGTCTCCCGTGTCCACGCCAAGCATCAGAGCTCCAATGAACGTTCCAAACGCATAACAAGGGGCCAGGGCCCACGCGTTGATCCACGCTCCGGCGAGCACGGCCACGCGGTTCAGACGGAAGGCGAAGGCGACCGCGATTGCGATCAAGGTGTGGAGGCCCAGAAAGGGCGAGAAGGCGATGAAGACTCCGGCTGCAAACGCGAGGGCAGTGCGATGGGGCGGGTCCTGCAGATGAAGCAGGCGCTTGAAGACCTCGCGCATGGACGAGCGGAGCCCTAAAGCGAGGGCCTGGCGGAGCTCGCACCCATCAAACGCTCCACCGCGTGTCCCGCGCGCAGCAGGGTTGACTCCGCGAAGGCGGGTCCGAGGAACTGAAGGCCCACGGGCAGGCCGCTCGAGAAACCGCACGGCACGCTGAGCCCGGGAATGCCGGCGAGGTTCGCAGGCACCGTGAAGACGTCGGCGAGATACATCTCGAGTGGGTTTGCGGTCTTCTCGCCGAGCTTGAACGCGGTCGAGGGTGTCGTGGGAGTGGCGATCACATCGCAGGACTTGAACGCCGTCTCGAAGTCCCGGCGGATGAGCGTCCTCACCTTTTGCGCCCGCAGGTAGTAGGCGTCGTAATAGCCCGATGAGAGAACAAACGTGCCGAGCACAATCCGCCGCTTGACCTCGGGCCCAAAACCCGCGTCGCGGGTTTCGCCGTACATGTCCTTGAGCGATCCTCGGGCCGCAGTGGAATCCGCGCGGAGGCCGTAGCGAACTCCATCGAACCGTGCGAGATTCGACGACGCTTCGGCGGTGGCCACGAGGTAATAGGTCGCGATCGCGTGGGGCGCGTTCGGCAAAGCGACATCGACGATCTGCGCGCCGTCCTTCTGCAACGCGGTGATCGTCTTTTCGAACTCCGCCATGACGCCTGGCTCAACGCCCGATTTCAGAAAGTCGCGAGGCACGCCGACGCGCAGGCCGCTCACCTTCTGATCGAGACCGCCGACATAGTCATCAACGGGTCGGGGAGAGCTTGTCGCGTCATGGACGTCTTGTCCGGCGATGACCGAAAGAACGAGGGCGGCGTCTTTGGAAGAACGCGTGAGGGGGCCGATCTGGTCGAGGGACGAGGCGAAGGCGACGAGGCCATAGCGGCTCACCCGGCTGTAGGTCGGCTTCAGTCCCACCACGCCGCAAAGTGCGGCGGGCTGGCGGATCGACCCGCCGGTGTCGGATCCGAGGGCCATGGCCGAAAACCCTGCTGAAACCGCGGCCGCGGATCCGCCGGAGGATCCGCCGGGCACGCGCGAGGCATCCCAGGGATTTCGGACCGGGCCGAACGCGCTGTTCTCATTCGACGAGCCCATCGCAAACTCATCCATGTTCGCTTTCGCGATGACGATGGCGCCTTCGTTCCGGAGCCTTTGGATCACCGTGGCTTCGTAGGGCGGCTCAAACTGCTTCAGGATCTTCGAACCGCACGTGGTGGGCAGACCCATCACGTGTATGGCATCTTTGATCGCGATGGGCACGCCGGCGAGTTTCCCCGGATCCTCGCCCCGGGCCACCTGCGCGTCCGTGGCCTTCGCCTGAGCGCGTGCCTTGTCATCGTCGCGGCCGAGGAAAGCGTGGATGTTTTCGTTTTTGGCCGCGATCCGCGAGAGATGAGCCTCCATCACTTCCGCTGCGGAGACTTTCTTCGATTTGACGGCCGCGGCGATTTCGGAGACGCCTGCCCCGGTCCAGTCGCTCACCCCCCGATCACCTGGGGCACTCGGAAGAGGCCGGCTTCCTGATCCGGCGCATTTTTGAGCGCGTCTTCCCGGGTCAGGTCGTGTTTGGGTTCGTCGGGCCGGAAGCGTTCGCCTTCGGTCGCGTGGCTCATGGGAGGAACACCCGTAAGATCGATGCCTTCGAGCGACTGCGCGTACTTGAGGATCTCGCTCAGATCGTGGGCGAGCGACTTCGTCTCCTGAGCCGACAACGACAGCCGAGCGAGGGTCGCGATGTGGGTGAGGAGCTTGTCTTCGATCTCGGCCATAGAGCCCGCGTACTATAGCGGCCCATGCTGGCAGGCTCACTCGGCGTCTCGATCGCGGAGCGCGATCCTTCGAGGCTCGTGACTCCCCCGATGATGTTCACCGGCCTGGCCCTCGCGGCGGGTGGGGTGGCCCGGTTCTCGGGTCTCGACCACGCGGGCATCGCCTTCTGCTACTTCAAAGCACTCACCGGTTACGCCTGCTTCACTTGCGGGACCACGCGAGCCCTCGCTCATCTCGCCCGTTTCGACGTACCCAGCGCTTTCGCGGTCCAGCCCCTGGTGACTCTTGGAATACTCTTTCTCATCGCCTGGGGCCTGATCGATGCAGCGCTGTTGCTCGTCTCGAAACGGACCAGGCTGAGGATGGAGGGCCGCGTCGGCGTGCTGGCCTTCGTTGTCGGGATGGCTCTCGCCGTTCTCAACTGGTTCTATCTGCTCGCGACGGGTGTTTAGCAGTCGGTGGTGAAAGTCTGCCGGCATTCGAGCGCGCAAGCCTGGCCTTGGGCCACGAACGCTGCATCCCGTCTGGACTGCGTTGCTCGTCGCCCGAATATTCCCGATATTCGCGGCTCCTCGGCGCCTTGCCAGCCGGGCGCATCGCTCGTCTCGGTGCCGCGGCGGACTTTCACCACGGACTGCTAGGCTCTATTTCGCGGGCGGTGCGGTTGCCGACGAGAGCAGCAGCGCGTTCATCATGGGGATGTAGGTGGCCCAGGACTGGGCGCGATACTGGGGACGGAAGCCGAAGAGCACCGCCTTCCCCTGACCCATCGTCACTTCGACCATGGCTGACTTGCCGTTGAGCAGTTTCCCGCCGAGCAGCCATCCCGAGAGCAGTGCGTTGTCGGAGTCATAGGTGAGAACGCTCTTGCCTCCGGTCAACTCGAAGGCGGGACTCCCCTCGAACCACACGATCGATCTCTCATCCAGACCGGCAGCCAGCGGATTCGCCTGATCGACTTTCGTGTCGAGGATGGCGCCCGGGCAGTAGAACTGCGCGGACTCAGGTCCGCGATTGCCTCCGCCACCACGGCGCGAACCAAGGCCCGCGAGAACGTTCTTCACCGGCGCGCCCATCTGGGTCAGAAGTTCGGTGGCGTTGTTGAAGGCTACGAGCGTCCCACCGGCTTCGGCGAAAGCCTTCAACGCAGCGACGCCTTCCGTACCGAGGCCGCCCGCGAACTCGTCGGCCATCTCGCCTTTTGGGTGTCCCTCAACCATCTGCCTGGCGGTCGAATCGGGCAGGATGATGGTGTCGAACTTCGCGCGCAGGCCGCCCCCGCGCACGTCGGCATCGTGCAGGGTGACGTAGTCGAGGCCGAGGCTCTTGTCGAAGATGTAGCGCGTCCAACCCTCGTCCATCGACGCCACGTAGCTTTGATACAGGCCCACGCGAGGCACTTTGAGCGCGAGCATCCTGGGTGCGGGCTTGAAGCGGACGCCTTCCGCCTTGACCCCGAGTGATTCGAATATCGGCAGGGCCTTGGCGCGCGCGGCCGCCGGGATCAAGAGTGTTCCCGCAGGGTACGACTTGCCTGCCGAAGTGAATCCTTCGCTCGCCCAAGCAACCGCGACTTCCGCTTTCATCAGCCGATACGCAGCCATGAGATCGCTGTTGCGATGCCCGAACGCGAAGTGTGTTCCCTGGCCGGTCGCGCTGCCTTTCGCGACACCAACGTCGGTGACCTTCTCGAGATCGGCAGTGAACGGCGCCTTCACTTGATCTGCTTCGACATTCAGAAGCAGGGGAAGCGTGTGCGCGGTGACGTCATAGGGCCGCTGCGGCGGGCCGCCTGGATACTGGCGCAGGTCCGGATATTTCTGCCGTTCGAGAAGCGACTTGGCGATCCCCGATGACGGCTGCTGCATCGAGATCACGAACGAGCCTGCGGGATACGACTTCCCTTCCGCGGTGAAAGGCGCTCTGGCGCGCTGTATCTCGACCGCGTTCCACTTCATGACTTCGAGCAGTTTCGCCGCGGTCACGGGGTCCTTCTGGTCGGCGCTCACCACCACCGCGAACGGCTCGTTGCGCGCGCTGGCGCGACGGTTCACGGCGAGGAAGTTCGAGAGCCAGTAATCGCGATTTCGAGCGCCATGCTCGAGAAGTGCTAAGGAAGCCGAGATCTGATAGTCGACGATGTCGCGCAGACGCCACGTTCCGCCCATCCACGGCGCGGGGAAATTCCAGCTCTGCTTCCTGGCGTCATAACCGATGCCGATGCCGAGCTGCTCGAACTTCATCTCCAGAGGGGTCGCCATCTTCGCGGACGCGCACTCGGTGAGGATCCGGACGCCGCCGTGGTTCACCGGGTACTGCCGCGCGGGAGAGAAGCCGTCGTACATCGCGTTCACGACCACGCCACGCTTGCCCTCGGCGGTGAGCCGAGCCGCGATGTAGGTGCCGATGGTGTTGGTGGCGGCAATCAGGGAGGGATCGACGCTCGGCTCCCAGGGATCGACATACGGCGGGGCGAAGATGCGGGCCGCGGTGCTGCCCATCTGATGGAGGTCGTGGACGATCTGCGGCTTCCAGCGATCGTAGAGTTGGGTCGCGGTGGCCTGGCTCTCCGCCTGGCTGAACATGTACCAGTCGCGGTTGTTGTCGTGGCCGTTGTAGTGGTGATACAGGAAAGGCACCTCTTCGCCTTCCCACGCCGTGCCCAGGCTCTTCTTGTACCAGTCCACGACCATCTGGGTGCCGTCGGGGTTGTGGCCGGGCAACATGACGATGACGGCCTTGTCGAGGATGTCGAGGATGCGCGGCTCCTCGCTCGTAGCCAACAGGTACGCAAGCTCCATCGACGTCTGTGGCGCGGCGACTTCGGTCGCGTGGATGCCGTGGTTGTGGGCGATGATCGTCTTGCCGGTCGCGATCAGTTTCTTCGCCTCCTCATCTGAGAGGCCGCGCGGATCGGCGAGACGCAGGTTCGCCAGCCGGATCGCCTCGAGGTTCCCCATGTTGGCTTCCGAGGTGATGATCACGGACAGGAAGGGCTTGCCGAGGGTCGTCTTCCCTTCGCCCTCGATCTTCACTCGAGCCGAGGCGGCATCGAGCTTCCGGAAGTAGTCGACGATCTGGTTCCAATCGGCGAGCTTGCGATCGGCCCCGACCTTGAAACCGATCACCGACTCGGGCGTAGGGATGTCCGCCGCCTGTCCGCGCCCGGCGAGGAGGAAAAGAAGCGCGAGGCCTGCGAGGGCCCTGCGAAGGTTTCTGGTCATCACGGTGATCTCCTTGAAGACCGTGAGAATAACGGAGGCTCTACTCGCTCCGCAGCGTCGTCAAGGGGTCGACTCGGGTCGCCTGGAGGGCGGGGAGGTAGCTCGCGAGAAGGGCGACTCCAATGAGTGTGAGCGCCACGGCCCCACTCAGCTGTTCGTCTTCGGGACGCACCCTTGCCGCCTGCGGACAAGACGTTCAAAAAAACGCTACGGAAAACTCCTTGACCGCCTCCCATCATGTGACATAGTGTTTACGTATTAACTATGTCACATGAAGATCTCGATCACGTCTGGCGGGCTCTCGCGAACCCGCACCGGCGGCGGATCCTCGATGTGCTGCGCGACCGTCCCTGCACCACCGGCGACCTCGCCGACGCTCTGGGAGAGAACCGTTTCCTGGTCATGCAGCACCTCAATCTGCTCCGCGAGGCCGACCTCGTCACCGTCGAAGTCGACGGCCGGAAGCGCATCAACCACCTGAACCCCGTTCCCATCCAGCACATCTACGAGCGCTGGGTGGGGAAATATCAGGGCGACTGGGCCGCGGCCCTGGTC
>JAYUUU010000268.1:0-2167 GCA_043754395.1 Vicinamibacteria bacterium | reverse complement strand
GATCTCTTCAGCAGCGGTAGCGAGGCCCTCCGCGCGAGAATCCCAGATGTTGTAGAGCGACGGTGTCTGGCGAATCGGGCTCGGATGCGGCTCGTGTTTCGCCCGGGCCCGGTCGAACCAGTGAGTTCCGTGGCAGCGCATGACCCGCGGATCACGGAACTCGACCTGGGCGAAGAAATCACGGCGGTTGGCGGGCTGAAAACCACCCTCCCGCTCACGCAGGGCCAGGTCCATCCAGGGTTTCACGGTCATGACGCCTTTCACTTCGAGGAACTTCATGAAATCGGTGACGCCTTGTCCGAACAAGCGATGGAAGTCCTCCGGACTGTCGATGGGCGTTTGCGGAGGGTCATCGCGGTTCTCATGCTCGACGAGCGCAAGGTACGTGCGGGCCCGCGCCAGCTCGCGCTCCATCAACAGCACCTCATCGGCGTAGGTGTATGGGCTCATGTGCACGTTCTTCGCGTACCAGTCGTAGTTCACAACTCCGACACCCGCACGGCCCTTCTTCAGGGGAAGACGCTCAGCGAGCCACGCCCCGAACCCCGCATACGCCACCGCGGCTTGTCTCGCCGTTACCGCGAGATCAGGATGAAACGATTCGGCCCGCGCGGCGAACTCCTCGAGAAGGGTCTTCTGGGCGGCCGCATTTCGAACCCCGAGCAACCACAGATCGCGAACGTCGCCGGTAAGGTTCACCTTCGCCTGATCGAGGACCGCGGGGATGACCAGAAGACGCGAACGAACGACCGCCACATCGTCCGCGGAGAGCGGCGGCGTGTACTTCCAAAGGTCGGTTGCGGCCAGGTGGATAGCACCTTCGCGAGCCGGGACGTCGCTCTCCGAGTCGAGCGCCATGACGTAGAAGGACGGGTCGTTCGACCACGGCTTCAAGACTCGGTGGTCGAAGTCGAGTCCATTCAATTCGGCTTCTACGATCCGATAGTCGTTTCGCTCGGCGAGCGACCACGAACTGACTTCGATCGCACGAAGGCGCGGCTGCCACACTTCGCGAAGACTTGCCTGCTGCTTCGCCATCGCAGCCTTCGAGTGGTCCGGTACGCCCGCCACAACGCGTGGTTTCTGAAACTCTCGCCACTCAAGAAAGAACGTCACGAGATCCTTGTGGGAGGCCCCAACTCTTGGCTGCTCCCCCAAGGGCGACGCCGTTTGCGCGGCCACCGCACTCGCGGCCAGCACGAGGGCAAGGGCGTGCTGCAGGTCTGTGGTTGTCATTCGGGAGTCCTCTCTCAGGGAAACGCTACCTGATTCCAGGGTCCTCGGGCTCCCCGTGAGGAGGCACAGGCGGTCCGACAGGCCAAGCTCCTGAATCGTCTACACTCGATGGGTCAGGCCTACCGAATGCGAAGAAGACTGAGGAAGAAGAAGGAAGAGGGCGAGTTCGCGGGATACTCCTTCGGCGTGTCCTACGTGGTGGATGACGTCTCGACGCTCCGCGCCAACGAGTTCCTCGACCGGTTCGTCGAAGCGATCGAAACGCACGGCCTCACATGCCGGGACGACCGCGGCGAATGGGACTTCCGCGTGCTTTGCACCAGCGACCTAAAGCCCACACCCGCTCAACGGGACGCGGTCGTGAGCTGGCTCAAGGGTCGCAAAGAACTGTCGCGCTTCGCGGTCCAGCCGCTCGACTGAGCCACCTCCGCACCGGTTAGTCCCGGTCGGCGGCGGCTGACCTCAAGAAACCCTGGACTGCGTCCCGGCCGCCATCGTCAAACTCCAGGAATTCGACGCCGAAGCCGGTGGGCCTGGCGTCCCGCGCGACACGCCCGCGGCCAATGACCACGGTTCCGTCGGGTAGGGGAAGCCGGAACTTGAACTCGTCCCCCTTGTGGATCGCCCGCTCCGTGGCGAGAAGCATCCCGCCCGGGCTCAGGTTCAGAATCGCCGCCGGGTGGCCGAGCTCGGTCGGCAGTTTTATGTGGACTTCCATCCGGGCCTGCTGCCGGACCGGAACGCTCAGGAGCTTCGAGAACCGTTCGTCCCAACCTTCGTCTGGGGGGATGCGGAAGATCGCGTTTGCGCCGGCGGTGAGCAGATCGTGATCTGAGTAACGCCTCGGACCGTTCCGCAGCACCGCGATCGATCGGTCTCGCGTGCTCGGCTCCCGGCGCATGCGCCTGATGAAGTCCGCGGCCTCTGGAAA
>JAYUUU010000267.1:0-9496 GCA_043754395.1 Vicinamibacteria bacterium | reverse complement strand
CCCCAGACTTCCCAGCCGAGGGCGAAGGCCGAGCGGGCAGCCGCGCGGATGACCGCGTTGAGGCCGGGGCAGTCGCCGCCTCCCGTGAGCATGGCGAGGCGGAACGGCTTGTTCGAACGGCGGGTGGGCTTCATGGTCGTCGTCTTTCTTGGAACGTTCCACGTCATTGTAGCGAACGTCGACCGCGGCGCGCGCACTATGCTTTGAAGCTCCACCTCGGTCCCATGACCCTTAACCAATCCCGCCTCGTCCGGCTCAACGACAAGCCCATCGACACGACGGGCGATTTCGTTCTGTACTGGATGCAGATGGCCCGGCGGCTTTCGTGCAATCACTCGCTCGATTACGCCATCAAGTGTGCGAACGATCTCGGGAAACCCCTCGTGATTTACGAGGGCCTGCGCGTCGACTATCCGTGGGCGAGCGCCCGGCTGCATCGGTTCATTCTCGAAGGCATGCGCGACAACGCGGTGGCCGCTAGGAAACAGGGCTTCACCTACTGGCCGTTTGTCGAGACACCCGCTCAAAAGGCGCATGGCTTGCTCCACAGGATCGCGGCACGGGCTGCCCTCGTGGTAACCGACGACTTCCCCTGCTTCATCATCCCTGCTCAGAGCAGGGCGGTGGCCACGAAACACGAACGCGCGGTGATCGCGGTAGATTCGAACTCGGTCGTTCCATTACGCCTGCTGGGCGATGCTCCCTATGCGGCCGCGCACCTTCGGCCCAAGATTCACAAGGCGTTTGCCGAGGCCTTCGATCGCCGCAGCGCCACGCGGCCGAAACCGCCCAAAGCCGATGCCTCTCGTCTTCAGCCTGGTTTCGAACTCGCGACGTTCGACGACATCGCGGCGCTGATCGCGAGCCTCCCTATCGATCAGGATGTACGCGCGGTGAGCGGACGGCTCGGTGGAACCATCGCGGCGCGCGCTCAACTCAAGTCATTCCTGAAGAAGGGTCTAGAGGTCTACGCAGACGAGCGATCCCAACCGATGCCGCCGTCCGCGGCTCATGGTTCGGGACTCTCGCCGTATCTCCACTTCGGCCACATCAGCATCGAGGAGATCGCGGCGGAGGTGTTCGACGCTACCGGCGGCTACGCGCGCTCGCGTCTCCATCTCGAGGTGGCGGGAAAGCGCGAGGGCTTCTTCGGCGCGGATAAGAACGCGAACTCGTTCCTCGACGAAGCCCTCACCTGGCGCGATGTGGGTTATGTGTGGCACGTCCATCGCCACGAGGACACGAGGTCACTCGAAACCGCCCTTCCCCCGTGGGCCCGTGCCACCCTGCACATGCACGCTTCGGACAAGCGCGAATTCGTTTATGACCTTCCCGCCTGGGAGAGTGCTTCCACTCACGACCCGCTGTGGAACGCGGCCCAGCGCGAACTCGTCGCCACCGGAACGATTCACAACTACCTGCGCATGTTGTGGGGGAAGAAGGTGATCGAGTGGTCGAGAACGCCCGAAGAGGCGTATCAGACCCTGATTCATCTCAACAATAAGTACGCCCTCGATGGAAGGAACCCGAACTCGTACACGGGCATCTTGTGGTGCTTTGGTCTCTTCGACCGGCCGTGGGCGCCAAAGCGAAACGTGCTCGGTCAGATCCGGTACATGTCGTCCGCCAACACCGCGAAGAAGTTCAAGCTCGGTCCGTACCTCGACTGGGTAGCGACCCTGCCTTTGCCCGGCGCATGATCGTCCGGGTCTGTCTCGTCGTTCTGCTTCTGCTCGCGCCCTTCGAACCGCGCTTCACGGTTCCGCTGGGAGTCTTTCGCGTTTCCATGCTGGAGGCCGTGGCGCTTCCGTGTTTCGCGGTTTTTGCCTTCGCCTCCCGTCGTCGTGCTCGGCCGAGCTGGCCCGGCCGGCCTCTTCTGGCTCTCGGCCTCCTCGTCGTGGTGGCGATCTTCTCGGCCAGCCTCGCGACCGAAGACCCCGGACGCTCCCTCAAGTTCGCGCTGCGGCTTGCCGCGATGACCACGTTCGCGTTTCTCACATCACGCCTTGCGGATGACGAATTGAAGTGGGGCTTCAAAGCACTCGCGGCATCCGGTTCGATCGCGGCGCTCCTCGCCCTGGCCGAGGGACTTGGGCTGCGATCCCTCGACGCCTTCCTCGGCGCTTTCCGCGAGATCCCTTTCAATGTGGCGGGGATTCGAAGGGCATCGGCGGGTTCGGAGTATCCGAACCTGGGCGCCGCGATGATCGTGTACGCGCTTGCTGCTGCCGCGACGCTGCTCCGCAGTCGCCCGTCGGTCCGCGCTTTGCTCATCGCCGGTCTTACCTCCGGGCTCGCCTTCACGTATTCGCGCGGAGCGTGGCTTGCGGGCCTTTCGACGCTCGTGGTGACCGCGTGGTTCGAGCGGGGGCGTGCGCGCGTGGTTCCAGTCGCGACGTATCTCGCCATCCTTGGCCTCTTCGTGGGGGGCGCTGAGATCTCGCAGATCCGCTTCGGCGGCGAAAATGCGAACGATTTCTATGCGGCGACCTACGAGACACCGCACCAATTCCAGTTGGATTCGAACGAGCGGGTGATCGTTCCCATCACGGTGAGCAACGTCGGAAGACGGCCCTGGCGTCGCTCCGAGGAGATCCACCTTTCCTACCACCTCTTCGAGCACGGCGGTCGTCCGCTCATCGATGGTCCCCGCACGAATCTCCCCCGCGATGTGCTGCCCGGCGAGTCGGTGACCTTGGACGCCATCCTGCGAGCGCCCGCCAAGCGAGGCGAATACCTGCTGATGTGGGACCTCGTTCATGAGGAGACGACTTGGTTCTCCGGCCAGGGCGTCAAGCCGGGCGTCGCCCGCTTGAGAGTCGGACAGGGTGTGACCGCACCTTCACCCTCGGAGGCCGCCGCCATTCAGGCGATTCCCGACACCCTCGCGTGGCGGCCCTCTCGACTGGAACTCTGGGGGATCGCGGCCAGGATGTGGGCCGAGAACCCTTTTCTTGGCGTGGGCCCAGACAACTTCCGCTGGACCTACGGCGCCATGGCGGGCAAGGCCACTTTCGACACCCGGGTCTTCGCGAACAACATGTTCCTCGAGATCGCCGCTACCCTTGGGACGTTGGGGGTCGCGCTGTTCGCAGTGGCGCTCGCGTTCGCGCTTTCCACTGGTATGCGATTCTCGTCCTCATCCGACACCACGAGGATCGCCCTCACCATTCTCGTGGCCATGCTCGTGCACGGCCTCGCCGACTATCTTCTCGCCTTCACCGGTCACTATCTCGTCTTTGGCTTCGTCGTGGGTGCCTTGTCTCGCTCACCCGAGCCAGCGGAATCGCGACAACCCCGATGAAGCGAGGATGGCAGGCAACGCTGAGCGGCTAGTTCGGCAACACCTCGCGGGTCAGGTTCCGGTGGCCTGAGTTGGTGACGACCACGTTGTCCTCGACGCGAATGCCGCCGAAAGGCGCCAGTACGTCGATCAGGTCCCAGTTGAACGCGGCCTTCGAAGCCCCCACGCGATGGGGCTCGAGCAGCATCTGAACGAAGTAGACGCCGGGCTCGATCGTGAAGACATGGCCCTCTTCCATGACGCGGGTGTTGCGCAGGTAGGGATGCGCGTCGGGCGGAGGCAGCACGCCACCGTCGCGCGCCTTCTGATGGCCGCCGATGTCGTGCACCTGGATCCCCAGATGATGGCCGACGCCGTGGGGGAAGAAGACCGAGGTGTATCTCTTCTCGATCGCCTCGTCGATCGCGCATTTCAAAATGCCGTGCTCGATGAGGAGAAGGCCAATCTCTCGGTGAGCCGCCAGATGGATCTCGACATACGAGGTCCCCGCCTTCACCATGGCGCACAGCCGGACCTGGAGGGCGTCTGTGCCCGCCACCAGGGCTTTGAACTTCCCGTCCACGTTTGGGGCGACACTCGTGCGGGTGATGTCGCAGCCATAGCCAAGGTGCGAGGCGCCCGCGTCGAGGAGAAGGACCCGGCCGGAACCGGTCGAGCGTTTCGCGTGATAGTGGAGGATCGCCGCTTTTTCGTCGAGGCAGACAATCGTCGGATATGGCAGAAGATCCTCGCTCGCCCCCGCGCCTCGCAGGAACGCGTGATGGATCGCGAGTTCGCTCTCGCCCTTCAGGAAGGCCTCGCGAGCCGCGTTGTGGCCAGCAGCGCCCGCGACCGACGCGCGGCTCAGGCATTCGACCTCATAGGCCGTCTTGACCGCGCGATCCCAGTCGAGGCGTTTCACCACGTCGGTCGGGTTGATGGCGAAGCCCGCCTCCTTCGCCCTCGTCACGTCATCGCCTACGAAGGCCGCCCGTCCCACCGAACCGATACTCGCCATCACGCCAAAGGCGCTGTCTGCCTCGTCGAGGTCGAACTCGCCGGTCCAGAAGTCCTGCGCGAAGGGCGCCCGCTCGTACCAGTAATCCTTCGGGGCCCAGCGGATGAGGCGGGGACGCACGCCCGGCTTCACCACGATCGCGTGATGCGGGCCACGGATCGGCGCCCAGCTCGCGAAATGAGGATTCGACCGGAACGGCGGCTCCATGTCGTCCTCGTAATAGACGATCTGCGACCCGGCCCCGATGACCAGAGCGTCGTACTTCGTTTCGGAAAGCGCCTGCGTGGCCGTCTTCGCCATCTTGGCTATGTGGTCGCGGAAGAGCTTTGAGAGATCCATGGCCGCGAACGCTAGAGCGTTGACGCAGTCCCCGTCAAACCGGGCCCAGTTGAAGTAGGCCCCGGCACGTGGAAGACTTCGCCCGTGACGAGCTACGACTTCATCGTTGTGGGGGCGGGGACTGCGGGCCTGCCCTGCGCGATTTTCGGCGCGCAAGCGGGAGCGCGCGTGCTGCTCATCGAGAAGGAGTCGCAGATTGGAGGCACCCTTCACGTTTCCGGCGGCCACATGTCGGCCGCGGGCGCAAGGCGGCAAAAGGCGAAGGGGATCATCGACACTCCCGAGGCCCACTTCAACGACGTTCACCGCATTTCGAGGGGGACGGCTCGAAAAGACCTCGTTCGCCTGGCGGTCACGCAAGCCGCCTGGCTCATCGACTGGCTGGAGGATGAGGGGTTCGAGTTCGCGCCGGAGACGCCGCGCCTCGTGCATGGCCACGAGCCCTATTCCAAGGCGCGAACGTATTACGGTGTCGATGAGGCTCGATCGGTTCTGAAGGTCCTCGCGCGGCTCCTAAAACCCCTGGTCGATTCCGGAAAGATCACCCTTGCCCTGGACGCCCGGGTGAAGGGTCTTCTCACTGACCTTGGCCGCGTGGTCGGTGTCCAGTACGCGAAGGACGGACGGATCGAGCGCGCTTTCGCGGAGAACGGCGTGGCTCTCACCACCGGAGGCTTCGCCTCCGCTCCGGAGCTGTTCAAGGAGATCGAGGGGTATCCCCTCGTTTCCGCCGCTCGCGACCATGCCACGGGCGACGGCCTCGTGATGGCGCAGGGTCTGGGTGCTTACATCGCGAACCGGGGCACCTATCTGCCTACGTTCGGCGGGCTCCCCGATCCGCACGATCGCAACAAGGCGGTCTGGAAAGATCGTCCGCTGCTCATTGCCAAGGAACGTCCGCCGTACGAAATCTACGTGGATCGTTTTGGCAAGCGCTGGATCGCCGAGGACGAGGAGAGCATCGACATCAAGGAGCGCGCCCTGATGAAAACGGACGCACTCACTTTCTTCACCGTGTTCGACGATCACGCGGTCGACCAGTCGGAGAACATCATCGTCGGCTGGTCAAAGGAGCACTTGAGAGCTCATGCGGGGAAGCGTGAGGGTATCCACTGCGCCCCTACCCTCGAAGGCCTTGCGGCGGCCGCTGGCATCGACAGCTTCGGACTCCTCAAAACCGTCGAGCTCTACAACGACTACGTGGCGAAGGGAGCGGACCCCGATTTCGGACGCCGCTTCCTCCCCGCACCCATCTCACGTCCGCCGTTTTACGCGATGCGAAACCATGGAATCTCGCTGATCACGTTCTCGGGTGTTGACGTCGACTTTCTGTTGCGAGTCCGGCGGGATGACGGCACCACCATCGAGGGACTGTACGCGGCAGGCGAGATCCTCGGGGCCGGAGCGACCTGCGGGAACTCCTTTTGCGGGGGCATGGTGATGGGCCCGGCTCTGATCTTCGGGAAAATCCTCGGAGAGCGTCTTGCGGGCGTGCCGGATCCGACCGAAGGCGACACCGCCGAGGTGGCGAGACCCGATTAGCCGTCCGTTTGGCGTTCGCCGCGTTTCCTGACAATCTTGCGGCACTGCGGCCTTAAACCGCGAAACCACCAACCACCAGAGAAGTTCGTAAGGGAGAACCAGGCATGAATCGACGAGATTTCAACAAAGCGATGGGAGCGGTCGCCGTGAGTCTGGCCGCGGGTGCTAGAGCGGTCGCGCAAGACGCCAAAAAGAAGCCCGAAGAAAAGGCGGCGGACAAGGCGGCCAAACACGTTTGCAAAGCGAAGAACGACTGCAAGGGCCACGGCGGCTGCAAGACCGGCGATGGCGGGTGTGCGGGCAAGAACTCGTGCAAGGGCAAGGGTGGGTGCGCCACCACGGCTCATCACGAGTGTCGCGGCAAGAACGCGTGCAAGGGCGAAGGCGGTTGCGGCACCAAAGAAGCCGGCTGTCAGGGCAAGAACGATTGCAAGGGCAAAGGCGGATGCGCCGTGCCCTTGAAGCACGAGATCAAGCCGAAGACCGACGCCAAGAAGTAGCGACTAGCGTTTCTTTGCCGGCCGTACCTCGGCGGGCTTGGTGGTGATCTTCACCGAGCCCGCCTTTTCTCTTGCTCGCAAAACCGCCATCACGTCGGCGAGGGGGAGTTGGACCTGTCGTCACCCCCGCGCGCCGCCGGTCGTCGTTTGGCGGCCGGCAAGTGCCAACTCCGTTTGAGGGCCAAGCGGGGGCCTAGCGCGAACTCCCGCTTCCATCCGCGAAACCCGCGAACCCCCGCCACCCCGCGAGCGCGATCTTTGCAACCTGGAAATTACGACGTGGAGCTGGAGCGGCAAAGCAAGGTTTCGCGGATGCGGACGGACAGCGCGCGCTAGGCCCCGGCTTTCGCCGGGGTGACGTGAGTGTCCAATTGGCTTGGTAGTGGGAACGGCGTGGAACTCCGTTCTCACTTGCGAAACCCGCGAACCCCGCGACCCCCGCGGTCATTGCGAGTCAGTTCACGGATTTCATCCGTGACTGTGGGGGAGAAACCTCACATCGTCATCGCGAGGAAGCTCATCGAATGAGGGCGACGAAGCGATCTCGGAGACTTGGTAGTGGTGGCCCGCGGTCCCGGGAAGCGAGTGGGCTTGCTGCGCCGGGGAGCGCGAAGCCTGGCCCCGGGCCACGTCGGGTGCGTCACACTGGAACGCGGAACGATGGAATCGTGTGTTCCTTACCCTCCTCGGTTCGGCGAAGGTACAAACGGACTCTTGCGACTCGCCTCTAGCGCGAAGCCTCCCCTCGGGGGACGCCCCGTCGCAAGCAACCCACTCGCTTCCCAGGCCCGCTCCTTCTTCGTTCCCCGCGCTTCGAAGAACCGCATGAGGCTCTTGACTTACTTGATCTGCTCATACTCGTCCGGCGAATTGACGTTGACGAACTGCGCATCGTCGGCATCGATGGCGACGAGGTTCAACCCTTCGAGCGCCGACGTCAGCTTGAGCCGGCCGTCGAGGAGAGCGCGGCGCACGGCTTCGAGCGTCGGTGCGGTTCGGAACGCGGCGCACAGGGGCTCGACGCCACGAGACGTTCGCGCCATCGCGACATCGGCGTCATCGAGTCGCACGATGAGCTGCTCAAGGAGCGACGAAGGCACGAGGGGGATGTCGACACCGAGCCAGAGGATGCGATTTCTTCCATCGATCGATGCCGAGAGCAGAGCCGAGTACAAACCGCCGAGCGGGCCCACGCCGCACACCGCGTCGGTGATGACCGGCGCGCCGAGGTCTTCGTAGCGACGTTTCGGGCCACACAGGAGGGCCACGTCCCCGGTGACTTCGCGGAGGACGCCGAGGGCGTGGTTGAGGAGTGTGGATCCCCGGTAGGGGAGGAGGGCTTTGTCGCGGCCCATGCGCGAACTTCGTCCGCCGGCGACGGCGAAGGCGCGGGGCGGTTCTGTCATTCCCAGCGTAGCGCTTCTACTGGATCCAGCGCGGCGGCTCGCTTCGCGGGCCATACGCCGAAACCCAGGCCCACGCCGATCGAGGTCATGAGGCCCGCTACGACCGCCCACATCGGTATCTCCGTCGGCAGCTCCGGGATCCACGCTCGCAGGAGCCAGCTGACCGCACCGGCAAGCATCAAGCCGAGCATTCCTCCAAGGAATGTCAGCGTCACCGCCTCGAACAGGAACTGCCTCACGATGTCACCCTTGCGCGCGCCGAGTGCTTTTCGCACGCCGATTTCCTGGGTGCGCTCGGTGACGCTCACCAGCATGATGTTCATGACTCCGATGCCGCCCACCATCAAGCCCACCGATGAGATGGCGATCGCCACCATACCGACGCCCGCGGTGATGTCGTCGAACTGCTCGATGATCCGATCGGCGGTGGAGAGATCGAAGTTCGACTCCGCGTTCGCGCGCAGACGCCGCTGACGGCGCAGAACCTCCTCCACCTGATCGAGCGCCGGCTTCACCATGCCCGACTTCGCCCGGATGATCAGCATCAGCCAGTCGCTGGTTCGAGGCGCGATCTTCCGCGCGGTGCGGTAGGGGATGAGAGCCTGACTGTTCTGGTCGTCTTCGCCCATGGGGCCGGCCGACTTTTTCTTCTCGAGGACGCCCACGACTTTGAACGGCTGACCCGCGAGCTCGACTTCGGAGCCGAGCGCCGTTCGGTTGAGGAAGAGAGCCTCCGCGATGCTCGAACCGATCACGATCAGGTTGCGACGCGCGAGGTCGTCCTCGCGGGAGAAGAAACGCCCCTCGCGCAGTTCGATCGTCACCACGTCCGGATAGTTGGCACTGACTCCATCGATTTGCGGATTGCGGAACTTCTCGCCCTTGAAATGGATCGCGTTGTCCCCCGGTATCCAAAGACCGGCCGAGTTCGCCACGTCCTCCACGAGGGGAGCGCCGGTGACGATGGCCTGCCCGTCTTCGGGACGAAGGGGCTTGCGGCGGTATTCCGCGCGGTCGCGAGGGCCCAGGCGAGGGCCGGTTGAGAGGTGGAAGGCGAAGATGTTGTTGGTGCCGTATTCCTCGATCGACGCAACGATGTTCTTCCGCATTCCGGTGAGGACCGATGAGATGACGATGACGACGCTCACGCCGATCACGACGCCGACCACGGTGAGGAAGCTTCGTAGCTTGTGCGCGCGAACGTTCTCGAGCGCCATGCGCAGCGCTTCCGCGGTGACGAAGGATCGGTTGCGTGGTGCGGTCAAAGGGTTCAGGCCGTCCTCGTGAGTGCGATCACCGGATCGAGCCTTGATGCGCGCCAGGCGGGATAGATCCCCGCGATGAGGCCGACCACGCTCGAGACAAAGAGCGAGAGCAGGATGTAGCCGGTGGTGATGGTCATGGGAAT
>JAYUUU010000266.1:0-4563 GCA_043754395.1 Vicinamibacteria bacterium | reverse complement strand
GCTGATCGCTCCCACGGCGCCGAGAGTGACGCCCCCGATTACCAGCTTGAGGCTCTGTCCGAGAACCATGCTCGCGACGGAGCCGCGGCTCGCCCCAAGGGCCATGCGCACGCCAATCTCCCTCGTCCTTTGACCGACCGAAAAAGATACGAGGCCGTAGACGCCCATCACCGCGAGCGTCGCGGCCAGGGCGGCGAAACCGAGCAGAAGGGTCGCGAGGAACCTCGGCTGCGCTGTGCTGCTCTCGACAAGCAACGACATCGGCCGCACCGTGGCGAGAGGAAGATTCGGATCGATCTCCCGCATCGCGGTTCTCAAAGATGAGGCCACCGTGGCCGGATCTCGCGCGGTTCGAAGTACCAGCCATCCTCCTCGGGCCGCGAGCTGGTTGTACGTCACGTAAACCTCGCCCTCAGGTGGAGCGGCGGGGCCCGTGTGGTGAACGTCCGCCACGTTGCCCACGATCTCCGCCTGATCCCCGTTGACGCCGATCGTCGAGCCCACCGGAGAGAGGCCGCTCCAGTACCGTTTCACAAGAGCCTGGTTCACGACCGCCACCATCGGCGCGCCCTCGCGCTCGGAGGCTCCGAGGCCCCGGCCTTCCACGACCCGCATGCCCATAGTCTCGAAGTAGGTCGGGCCGACCGACCGGAACGAGGCCACGGGGTCTTCCCCGGGAGTCCGCGAGGGGAGGCGACCCGCGATCTGGAAGTTGAAGTTGATCTGCATTCCGGAGAGGGGAAGGACGGAGGTCATGGAAACGGATTCGACCCCCGGCACCTCGGCGGCTCGCGCCAGCATCCGGCCGAAGAGGTTTTGCACCGACTCGGTCGCCGGATAAGCCGCGCGCGGTGGAGATACCGAAGCGGTGAGGAGTCGTTCGGGCCGGAAACCAAGATCGACCTGTTGCAGGCCGATGAGGCTGCGCACGAAAAGACCCGCGCCGACCACGAGTGTCATGGCGGCCGCGACCTCGGCCATGACCAGCACCCTCCGCGGTCGCGAACTGCCCGAGGTATCCCTCGCCCCCTCACGCAGGCCCGCGGCGACCGAGCCTCGGGCGACCGAAAGGCCGGGTGCCAGGCCCGCGAGCAGCGCCGCCAACGCCGCAATAGCCGCGGTGAAGAGCAGAACCACGCCATCGATTTCCACGTCCTGCAGCCGGGGCGCCGAGGGCGGCGCCATCGCGACCAGCGCCCTGACTCCGAAGGTGGCGAGAAGCAGGCCAAGCACACAGCCCGCCCCGGCCAGCAAGGCGCTCTCGGTCATCAACTGGCGGATGAGCCGCCACGGGTCGGCGCCGAGGGTGACCCGGACCGACATCTCGGCCCGGCGCTTCGTGGCCCGCGCCATCAGGATGCTCGCCACATTCGCACAGGCGATGAGCAGAACCATGAGGACGCTGCCGAAGAGCACGAGGAGCACCGGCTTCACCGGCCCCACGATGTCGTCATGAAGCGGGATCAACCGCGCGCGCGCCCCGAGCAACTCGGGATCCTCCTGCTGCAACTGAGACTGGAGTGTCGTCATCGCAGCCTGAGCCTGCTCGAGGGTTGTGCCGGGTGAGAGCCGCGCGATCGACCGAAGCATAATGATCCCGCGTGGCGCGTTGCTCGGATCGAGGCGCATCGTGTTCCAGATGTCCGCGTCCACCACCGCGCCACGAAACGTCGCAGGCATGATCCCGATCACTTCCGCAGGCTGAGAATCGAGTGTGATGGTCTGACCGATGAGGCCTTGGTCACCCGCGAAGCGGCGCAACCAGAGACGGTGGCTCAGGACCACGGTGTTCGCGGCCCCGAAACGGTCGTCGTCTCTGGTGAAGACACGGCCATACAGGGGCGAGATGCCCAGAGTGTGGAAGTAGTCCCCCGTGATCGTGGCGCCGGCGAGACGTTCGGGCTCGTCGAGGCCGGAAGCGTTTTTCCCCGTCAGATTGGGAGACCAGATCCGAATCGCGGAGACGCCTTTGAGCGCCGCGGCTCTCGTGCTCCAGTCGACGAACAGGCCCGGGGAGATCACCTCGCGTCCCGGCCCTCCCGAAGCGCTGCGATCCTGCCACATCATCACCAGCCGGTCTGGCTCCTTATATGGCAACGGCTTCAACAGAGCCCCCGACACGAACGCGAACACCGTCGTGGTGGCGCCGATGCCTAAGCCGAGGGCCACGATGGCGATGAGGGTGGCGCCGCGCTGCGAGCGCCAGCCGCGCAGCGCGTAGACCAGGTCGAGCTTGAGGGTGTCCACGGTCGACACGCTAGAGGCGTGTCGTTAAGAACTGATGAAGATCCGGAAAAACCTACGGAACCAGGATCTTCAAATCAGCGCCGAAGAGCATGGCGCGGTCGTCGTCGCCCGCCGCATACCGAAGCAACGTTTCGGCGCTTTTCGTGACCCTGCCTTCCCTCGGATGCTCCTCTTCGAAAGCGTCGATGAGTGGGCCTTCGGTGGGCCACCACGAAACATCGTGCCCGGCTCCCGGCATCACGCGGAAGGTCAAGTCGGCGCCCGCTCGCTTCAACATCACCATGGTGGGGAAGACTTGGCGCCGATTCTCGCATGCCGGTTTTCCGCAAGATCCGCCCGTTCGGTGGGTCCCCGGCTCACCCAGGCGTCACCCCTTAAACTCGGTTCGTCATGACCTCCACCCGCATCGAAAAAGACACGTTCGGCCCCATCGACGTTCCCGCCGACAGACTGTGGGGAGCGCAAACTCAACGCTCTCTTCAGAACTTCAAGATCTCGACCGAGAAGATGCCGCCCGAATTCGTGCGGGCGCTCGTCCTCGTCAAGAAGGCCGCCGCTCTCGTCAACATGGATCTGAAGGCCCTCGATCCCACCAAGGCCGAGGCGATTGTGAAAGCGGCGGACGAAGTGATCGCGGGAAAGCACCCGGGAGAATTCCCTCTTGCGATCTGGCAGACGGGTTCGGGCACCCAGTCGAACATGAATGCGAATGAGGTGCTCGCAAACCGCGCCTCCGAACTCATGGGTGGCGAACGGGGCGAGGGGCGCAAGGTTCACCCAAACGACGACGTCAACAAGGGCCAGTCGAGCAACGACGTCTTTCCGACCGCCATGAGCGTCGCGGCGGTCGAGGCCCTGACCCGGCAGGTCATTCCGAACGTTCTTGCGCTCCGGCAGGAGCTCGACTCGAAGGCCAAGGCGTTTAGGGACATCGTCAAGATCGGCCGCACCCATCTTCAAGACGCGACGCCCCTCACCCTCGGCCAGGAGTTCTCGGGCTACGTGGCCCAGCTCGACCACGGCCTGAAGCATGTCCAGGCCGCTCTTCCTCATCTCGCGGAACTGGCGCTTGGCGGTACCGCGGTGGGCACTGGTCTCAACGCGCATCCCGAATACGCGGTTCGCGTGGCGAAGAAGCTCGCGGAACTGACCGACCTGCCGTTTGTGACCGCGCCCAACAAGTTCGAGGCCCTCGCCGCAAACGACGCGCTCGTCCACGCGCACGGCGCGCTCAAGACACTCGCGGCGTCGCTGATGAAGATCGCGAATGACATCCGCTGGCTCGCCTCCGGGCCCCGCTGTGGCATCGGCGAACTCACGATCCCCGAAAACGAGCCCGGTTCCTCGATCATGCCGGGGAAGGTGAACCCCACCCAGAGCGAGGCCATAACCATGCTCTGCGCGCAGGTCATGGGCAACGATGTGGCGATCAATATCGGTGGCGCGTCCGGCAACTTCGAGCTCAACGTCTTCAAGCCGCTCATCATCCATAACTTCCTGCAGAGCGCGCGTCTCATCGCGGACGGCAGTGAAAGCTTCCGGACGAACTGCGCTTACGGCATCGAGGCGAGTGCCGCGAAGATCGACTCCAACCTTCACAACTCTTTGATGCTCGTGACCGCATTGAACCCGCATATCGGCTACGACAATGCCGCGAAGATCGCGAAGACCGCGCACAAGAAGGGCCAGACGCTAAAGGCCACCGCGATCGAATTGGGCCTCGTCACCGCAGAGCAGTTCGACGCCTGGGTGAAGCCCGAAGACATGGTGGGCACGAAGTAACACCCACCCCCTTGGACAACCTGACGCACACGCTCACGGGGGTGGCCATCGCCCGCCTCGGGCTCGAGAAGCGGTGGCCCGGGGCGACGCTGACCCTGGCGATCGCCTCGAACCTTCCCGACATCGACATCGTGTCCGGCTTCTGGGGCAACGTCGCCTACCTCGAGCATCACCGCGCGATCACCCATGCACTCCCCGCGAGCCTGCCCCTCGCGGCCGCCCTGGCCGCGACGCTTGCCCTCTGGCCGGGCTCGACGCGTCGTTTCCTCCCGACTTTGCTCCTGTCGTGGCTCGGCATCTGTCTTCACATCGTCTGGGACTTGTGGACGAGTTACGGAACTCGCGCCCTGCTTCCGTTTGATGCGACGTGGTATTCGTGGGACTGGATGTTCATCATCGATCCCGTGTTCCTCGGTCTCTTGCTATTGGGCTGTTTCGGCGGGCGCTGGTTCGGAAAGCCACCAGTGCCGCGATGGGCGATGGCTTTGGCCCTTGTCTACATCGGCCTCCGGGCTTCGGCGCAATGGCTGGCCC
>JAYUUU010000265.1:0-5945 GCA_043754395.1 Vicinamibacteria bacterium | reverse complement strand
CTCGAAGTCCTGAACCTCGAGTTCCAGCCGCTTTCGATCCTTGCCCAGACCATCGAGCGCCGCCTTCGCCGCATCGAGGGTGGCGCGATCCGCCACGATCTGGGCTTCGATCGCCGCTTTCTTCTGGGGAAGTGCCAGCAGCTCAGCGTCGAAACGTCTCAACTCCACATCGGCATGGTGGAGATCCACCAACGTCTCTAGGTCAGGGTGCATAAGCCATCGCGGATTCTACCTTCCGCGACGCCAGGGGCTCATTCCACCCAGATTTCGATCGTCTCCCCGTCTTCGCCAACAATTGAGACGATCTCGCGGATGTTGAGGGTGCGGAGTCGCTTCCAGAAACCATCGGCGTCATAGCCCTTGAGCTCGAGGCCGCGTTTGGTGGCGTCTGGAAGCGATCCGAAGACGAACTCGGCGAGAGAGAAGGGCACCGTCACGGCCACGGTCTGCTTGCCACCCTTACTGATCCTGATGCGCAGGAGCCTTGCTGTGCCCTCGGGCTCCTTCCGGTCGTTCGGCCGGGCCGATAGCCGCGGTGGGGGGGCCGGACGCGGATCGCGTACCGGTGAAGCTTCAGCGAGGCTCTTCGGCTCAAGGCGAAGCAACTGGAGTTTCGCCCGCTCGACGATGTCGGTGTCCTTCGAGGACTTCACGATCTCGCGCAGAACGCCCGTCGCTCTTTTGGCGTCGGGGAGATTGGGGAGGGAGGCCACCTGCAGCGCTCCGAAATGACGCACGGGAGCGCGATCATCTCCAAGCGAACGGAGAACCGCAGTGAGGTAACCCGTCTTGCCCGCCCGGGTGAGTTTTGTGGCGAGGCCAATGCGCGAGATCTCCGCCTCTTCGGCGAGCCGGGCATCGCTTGGAGGCAGGTCGAGGAAAGCGCCGTACTCGCGGAACGCGCGTTCGCTTTCGCCGAGCGACTCGCTGCATCGAGCGATCCAGTAGGTGGCGGCTTCAGAAGACGGACCCTTGGCGGCCACGATCTCCGCCCATTTCGTCCGTGACTCCTCGTACTTTCGGTCGAAGAAAAGGGCCTTCGCCTCGTTCAGATCCGCCTCCATGAACGGAAGGGTGAATGAGAACGCGGACAGAGCGACAAGGCTTATGGCAAGAACATTCATGGTGCTCCAAGCTCCTGGGCCACCAGGTCGATCTTCATCAACAGGTTTTTGCTGTCCACCTTGCGGGCGATGGCATCGACATCCGATCGCCTGGTGCACTGGGGAAGGTCGGCCACCTGTTGGAGAAGGCCTTCAACCTCCTCGAGGACGCCCTGCGCGGCCATGAGCGTTGCGCCCGAACCGGACACGAGTGCGGCGCGGCGGCGAAGCAGTTTGCGGCTCGTCTGGGCTTCGCGCGCGACGTCGACGCTGTCCTGCGGCGAATCCGGGCAATCGGCGGCGGCCCGGACCTGAACCAGGATGTCTTGCGCATCGGCGAGATAGCGCGCGGCGTTCGCTCTCACTTGAGTGTTCTCGAGCCTTTCATAGAACGCGGCGTCATTCAGCGCCGTATCGGGCACCGCGGTATCGGCGGGCGCCCCTACCCCGGGATCAAGGGCTACCGCCGCGACACCGGCCGGCGTATCTCTGGGCGTCATCATCCGCGTCGCCAGGATGCCGACGAGGAGGCCCACACTCACCAGGGCCGCGGCTCCAAAGGCGGTGACGAAACTGAACGCCGGACCTGAAGGCGCCGATTGCGGTTTTTCATGAATCCTCGCGAACACCCGGGTTCGCAGCGCCTCGGAGGAAATCGGAAGAGGTCGATCTAAAGCGGCGTCCACCCGCAAGGCCTCCGTGGTTCGCTTGAGGACCTCGAGTTCCAGGCGGCATGAGTCGCAGTTCGCGACGTGGCCCGAAACCGTGGCGGACTCGGCGGCGTCCAGAACTCCTGCCGCGAGCAGGCCCAGCCGGTCTCGATAAAGGAAGTGACCGAGATTCATGCTCGCACCTCGCCCATCACTGCCTTCATGCGCGCGAGAGCGCGATTGAGCGAACTCTTCACGGTTCCAAGGCGGACGCCGAGCGTCGACGCGATTTCGTCGAGTGAGAGGTCGGAGAAATGGCGCAAGGTCACGACCGCGCGCTGCCTTTCGTTGAGAACCTGGAGTCCGAGTTCGATCGCGCGGCGCGAGTCTTCGGTGTGGAGGTTGTCGAGAGCGCCCGCTTCATGCCGGGAAGGGAGGTCCTGGAGATGTTCGTCCTCGACGCCGATCTCGTGAACACCGCGGCGCTTCTTCTGTCGGTAACGGTCGATGGCGGCGTTGATCGCGACCCGCGTGAGCCAGGCGCCGATCTCGGCGCGGGTGTCGACGCGCCCTTTCTGCTGAAACAGCTTGACGAAGGCGTCCTGAACGACCTCGAGCGCATCTTCGGAGTTTCGCAAATAGCCATAGGCGATCCCATACAGGCGTCTCTCGTGGCGAGCCATGAGGCAAGCCAGGGCATCCTCATCCCCCGCGGAGAGTCGGGCGACAAGATCCTGGTCCGCGACTCTCTTCGAAGAATCCACAAGAGGCGATCTTCGACGACCTCAGCGGAGATAAACAAGCACCCGTTCGCCATCGTCCTCGGTGACCTCCACCAGAACGCCAAGGGGGAGCTTGTCGAGATCGCGGCCCCGAAATTTGCGCAAGCGCTTCCGGGCCTCGTTGCAGCCGCGGCTTGGCTTGCCGCAGAAGTCGTCGTTGTCGAAGTCGAAATCCCAGTCGAACTCGCCGTCACCCGCGAGCCTTCGCACCAGGCCAAGGGGCACTTCCACTCTCACGAGTTTTCGCTCGTCGGGCTCGTAAACCAGTACGCGGAGTTCCCGGGCAGGTCCCTCTTTCCCGGCAAGGGCGGCGGCCGAGCGGCGCGCCTCCTCGAAGAAGCGATCGGGGTTTGAGACGTGAGTGACATTCACCAGGCAGCCGATGCTTGTGAAGGCCAGGGCAAAGGTGATTGTAAGTCGCTGAAGCATTGAGGGTTTCTCCTGAGTTCTCTTCCGGTTCTATCTCTCCTAACGCCCCGCAGCGGGGAAAGGTTCCTTCCAGGAAGCGGTAGCGCTTTCGGGGGGATGGCTGGGCGGGCAAGGGATAATGGCCGGCATGGCAGAAGGCATTGGCTTCTCGGGGATCGACTTCTCCGGCAAAGACGCATGGCGGATGTTCAAGATCATGTCGGAGTTCGTCGAAGGCATCGACGAGCTTCAAGAGATCGTCCGGGGCGTCGCGGTTTTCGGATCGGCCCGGTCTCAGCCGGGAAGCGAGGACTACGAAGGGGCCCGGGCGATGGGGAAAGCCCTGGCGCTGGCGGGCTACGATGTCATCACCGGCGGGGGGCCCGGAGACATGGAGGCGGCGAACCGGGGCGCCCAGGAAGGAAACGGGAACTCAGTGGGTCTTGCCATCCATCTCCCCCACGAGAAGAAGCCCAACCCCTATCTCACCCACACCATCACCTTCAAGTATTTCTTCGTGCGCAAAGTGATGTTCGTGAAACACAGCCGCGCCTTCGTGGTGATGCCCGGCGGCTTTGGAACCCTCGACGAACTCTTCGAAGCCGTGACCCTGGTGCAGACCAAGAAGATCGATCCCTTCCCCATCATCCTCGCCGGGGACCGCACGCACTGGCAGGGCCTGCTCGACTGGATTCAGAACTCTCTGGTCGCGCGTGGGAAAGTGAGAGCGGAGGAAGTGAAGATCCTCCAGATCGCCGAGACGCCGGAAGCGGTGCTCGAAATCCTGAAGAAGAATCATGTCGGAGGAGCCTCATGAGCGCGCGCAAAGGAACATTGATCGCCGGAGACGGCATTGGGCCGGAAGTCGTTTCGGCCGCGGTGCGGGTGCTTGAGGCGACAGGCGTCGTCATCGAGTGGGAGTCGCAGATGGCGGGAGCCATGGCGATCGCCACCGAAGGTTCTCCGCTTCCCCAGAAGACTCTCGATTCGATCCGCAGGAACGGCCTCGCCCTCAAAGGACCGACCACCACACCGATCGGGAGCGGCCACGCCTCGATCAACGTGGCGTTGCGAAAGGGCCTCGATCTTTACGCCAACGTCCGCCCGATCAAGACCCTGCCGGGAGTGAAGAGCCGATACGACAACGTCGACCTCGTGATCATTCGCGAGAACACCGAGGATCTGTACTCGGGCCTCGAGCACGTGGTGGTGCCGGGGGTGGTGGAGTCGATCAAGGTCATCACCGAGAAGGCCTCCACCAGAATCGCGAAGTTCGCGTTCAACTATGCGCGAACGCATGGCCGGAAGCGGATCACCGCGGTCCACAAGGCCAACATCATGAAGCTCTCGGACGGCCTGTTCCTCGACTGCTGCGCGAAGGTGGCCGCGGACTTCCCAGACATCAAGTACGACGACATCATCGTGGACAACTGCTGCATGCAGCTCGTCCTCGACCCCACGCGTTTCGACATGCTGCTCCTCGAAAACCTCTACGGGGACATCGTGTCCGACTTGTGCGCGGGCCTCATAGGGGGCCTGGGCCTTGCTCCCGGCGCCAACATCGGGGAGAAGGGCGCGACCTTCGAGGCGGTTCACGGCAGCGCCCCCGACATCGCGGGCAAGAACCTCGCGAACCCCATCGCCTTGATTCTTTCGGCCGCGCTGCTCCTCGACTACATCGACGAGAAGGCGGCGGGCGACCGCGTGCGGCAGGCAGTGACCGCGGTTTTGAAGGAAGGCAAACACATGCCGAAGGATCTGGGGGGTTCGGCTTCGACGAGCGAAGTGGCCGAGGCCATCGCCACCCGCGTCTCGAAGAAATCTTGAGCAGGGCGCCGGTCCGGGCGCTTTTTCTGGGCCTCTCCCTTCTTTCCACCGTCGCCCCGGCGACGGACCAGGACGAGACCGCTCTCCCGGAAGGCAATGCGTATGTGCGGAGCGTGCTCCGCAATCCGCGGCCGCAGGACACCGCGATCAACGACTATGCGTACGATCTCGAGGAGCTGCGGGAGAATCTCGACAGGAACGGAAGAACCACGTCGCGAGAGTCGAAGAAGTACGAGGTGTACTTCGTTCAGACCCGGCCGGTGAGGCGTCTCGTCGCTCGAAACGGTGTGGCACTCTCCCCCCGCGAGCAGAAAGAGGTCGACCGCAAGGCGGAGGCTCTGGCGGTGGCGATCGCGGAGGGCCGAACCGCGAACGAACAGCCGGGAATCCGTCTTTCGGCACTTCTCGACGCCTTTGAGTTCAAGACCGTGGCCCGCGAGGAACGCGCGGGCCGGAAGACCCTGGTGTTCGACTTCGTGCCTTTGAGTTCGGCCGCCGGCGCTCGCCGGTCGACCCTGGGTTCGGACGCTATCGCGCGAATCCTCTTGGGAAGACTCCATGTCGATGAAGTCGATCGTCGCGTGGCGAAGCTCGACGCCCACAACGTGCCGGGCGGAAAAGCGAGCCTCGCCACCGGAGTACGCCTCGGCACGTTCGAAATTTCGATGGAGTTCACCGCAGTAGGAGATCACGCGTGGCTCCCCGCGCGCGTCGTCACTATCGCCACCGGTCGAGCATTTCTGTTCAAGACCTTCCGCGTCCGCCAGACGACCGTGTATTCGAACTACCGAAAGTTCACGGTAGCCACGGAGGAAAAACCGATCGATTAGCGAGCGCCCTCCGTCATTGCGAGGAAGCTCGTCTAAGGAAGGCGACGAAGCAATCCCGGAGGCATGGTGGTTGGGGCCCGCGTGGTCGGCAGAACGCCGTCTGCCTCGCGCTCCTCGGGTGTCGCTACGACCAGGGCACCTGGGCGTTCCCCTCGTCTCCGTGGGCCGGCGCGAAGCCGGCCCTTGGGGCCCATGGCGTCTCTTATGAACGAGCGGAGCATGCCGCTCCGCGACGACCTCCTGGGAGCCTCGCGGCCCACTGCGCTCGGGCTTCCGCGTTCCTCCGACACGGAAACCGGCCGGCCACGCGGGCCACAACTACCAAGCCTGCGAGATTGCTTCGTC
>JAYUUU010000264.1:0-5649 GCA_043754395.1 Vicinamibacteria bacterium | reverse complement strand
GAGAACGCAGAGCGAGCCCACGACGAGCGCGAACATGGACCCGACCTCGCGGTGGTACGTGACGAGGAAGATGTCTTCGAAGAAGATTCGGCGCCTGATCCCGCTCGTTCCTTCAAGTTCGTCCACCTCGAAGGCGCCGGCCGCTTTGTAAACACGCGTGGCCCCGCCCATGTCCCTGACCTGACCCAGATACTCTCGTGCCATATGTTCCCGCCTACCGAGTCACCAGCCAGACGAAGAAGAAGCCCATCGCTGAACTGAGTGCCGAGAGAAGGGCGATGAGAGGTATCGCGAACTTGCCCTCGTCGTCGCCGCTCTTTCGCCGGTCCATCCAGGCGCGCACGGAGAGGTAGAACGCGTAGGGCCCGAGAACCATCGCGAAGGGGTAAAGGAGCCAGGAGGCCCCGGTCACCATGCGGGCCTTGGCGTAGTGGCTCGTGATCCGGTTGATGGCGCTTGGCAAAGCGCCTTCTGACGCAAGACGCTCGAAACACTTCGTGCAGAGGGCCTTGCCGTCCGAATCCACGCGGCACAGGCCGCACATCAGCCGTCCACAGCGTTCGCAGGAGACCTCAGCGGCGTTTCCCGAGTGCGCTGCGCACGGCGAGGCGCCCTCTCCGGTGAAGGCGTTCGCGAGCTTCGCCGGGGGATCGGGGAGAGGGAAGAGGGCTGCCTCGTAGCTCGTCCGGCAACCGGGGCAGATGCGTGCTCCCGAGGGCCCGGGGGTCAGTGTCTCCGAGGGCGAAAGACAGGAGGGGCAGATGGTGCCCGAGGTGGCGCTTGGCGTGATCACGTAGAAGGCGAAACGGAAAAGGTCAGAGGCGAATCACGCGGGTCTTCGCGAGCATGTCGTGCACGCAAGTCTTTTCCTTCGTGAAGAGCGCCGGGAGGTAACCGATGCCGGCGCAGACATTGATCAGGGTCTTTCCGAGGGCCCGTCCCCAGGCCTGGCCCGAGGAGATGTCCGACCCGTCGGGATTCACAACCTTGAGGCCCAGCCATTTCTTACCCGGGGTCTGACCTGAACTCGCCAGGAAGAAGCCTTCATAGGCGATGGGCAGCGCGTAGAAGAGAAGATTGAGGAGTCCAAACGCCGGCGACTCCGCACTGACCAATCCACTCGCCGCCGCCCCGAAAATGATGAGGAAAAGTGGGATCATCATGACGAGGCCGTCCAGCCACACGGCGCCCAGCCTGCGGCCGACGGTTCCAAGCTGCAGTTCCCCTTCGGGAGCCCCCGACTGGACCGCGCGGATGCGTTCATTCTTGCAGGGGCCGCACAACCGCTTGCCCTGAAAGACCACCACGCAGTTCGGGCAAAAAGGCTTGGAACACCTTTCGCAGGGCCGCAGGTTGTCGACGACGGCCGGGTGATTGGTACAGGACATGACATTTCCCCCTTGGGTGCAAGGCGCACCCCAGTTCCGCCCCGCGGAAATTGGCGAGGACTGTAACAGAAGGATCAGTCCCTTTGGCGCGGTGCTTTCCTCTTCGTCGCGGAACGGTCGTCAAGTGCCGTGGCCACGATGCGGATGAAGTTCTCCGAGGACAGTCCCTCGACCTCGGGCAGCTGAAGTCGCCTTCGGTAGTGCCGCGCCGCCTCCTCGAAAAGGTCGAAGCGGGCGGTCGCGGTGAGGCCGGCTTCGCGGTCCATGACCGCGAAGATGAACTCGCGTTCTTCAAGCGACAGGCGCGCGAGAGCGCGCCGCCTGACGTCGGCGCGGGTGAGGGACGTCTCACTCCACGGCTTGACCTCAAACGTAGGAGGCAAAACACCGCGCCTCTCCTGCACGACCACGGTTCCGGCGATGAGATCACCGAGCCGCCGGCTCAGTCGGTCTCCAAGCGCCACGAAAGCCCCGAAACCGTAGAAGACGGGAAGGAAGTCGATGGTGCGGGCCACGTTCCGGACGATGGATTGCGAGAGCACGAGTTGCCGCGCCTGAGCATCCACCACCCGAAGGCCCATGACTCTTTTCCCGACGGTCTGGCCGGCGAGCCGCATTTCGGCGAATACCGCATAGAACATTCCCGCGAACAGACCAAGGAAGGCCATGATCGCGTAGTCCACACCAACAGGAAAGACCAGCCGAGTCAGCCCGCCGACCAGGGCGAGCGCGCCCATGACCAGGGTGGTGTCCAGGATCAGGGCCACGAAGCGGGCCCCCAGGCCCGCCGGATTCACATCGACGAGCGACCCATCCGGAGTGAGGACGCGTTCCTTCATCGATCGCCCGGTTCCCGCCGGGGCAGGAAGAGGTAAAGGAGGAGCGAGAGGAACAGGATCGCCGCGACCGAAATCTTGAATCCGTACGAGAAGGTGGTGCGGGAGAACTGCGAGAACGATCCTTCGACGAGACCCGCGATCAGAAGTTGCAGTACCACTGCGGTGATAATCCTCGATACATCCGGCACGGCGTCGCGCAAGGAGGCGGCGAGAGTTCGGTTGCCGGGCAGGTAGAAGGCGCGCGCGAGCACGAAGCCGGCCGCGCCGCCGAAGACGATGGCCGGAAGTTCGAGCGCGCCATGCGGCCCAACCCAGGCCATAAAGAACGTGCTGACGCCGTCAATCGCGTACGCCGCCGCCACGGCGCCCAGGAGAACACCGTTGAAGAAAAGTATGGCGACCCCGCCGAGGCCCGTGACCGCGGCGAGGCCGAAAGCGAGGAAGGAAACGCGGATGTTGTGCGCGTAAAGCGACGCCCCGAACGTGAGCGCATCGTCCAGGCTCTCGATTCGCTCTTTTCCGGTTTCGATCTTCTGAACACGCTCCTGTGGGCTTTCGGTGTAGAAGGCGGCCGGCACAAGCTGGGCTGCGTTCGCCTGGTCGATTATCACGGCGCCAGCGCCCACGAAGGCTCCGGAAAGCATGGCGGCGGCGGCGATCGCGATGGCGCGCCATCTCCGCCGGAAGGCGCCCGGAAGATCGTGAGTGAAGAAGCGGCCGATGTTCGCGCGAAGCTGGACATCGCCGGGCGGGTAAAGGATTCGATGCCCGCGGCTCACCAGGTCGTTCAAGGGGTCGAGGATCTCGTGACGGCTGGTGAGGGCTCGAGCCTGGGCGAGGTCGCTTCCCGACTGACGATAGAGGCGCAATGTCTCTTCAAGCTTCGCGCGTCCGAAGGCTCCGGACTTCAGATTCTCGGCCTCGTCGAGCAGTGTGGCGAGACGGTTCCAGCGTGAGCGGGCGCGTTCGACGAAGAGATCAGCCTGCATGCTTACAAGGACTGTCTTCGTTTGACTTCGAGGTAGGCATTGATCGCCGCGAACCCGGCATCGGATGGCGTCGTTTCCACGACCATGGCGCCCCGAGCCCGGGCCTGCTGCAGGATCTCGCGGCGACGGTTCACGAGGTCGCGTGCGGCGAGGGCCTTGAACAGTGCCTGACGCGACTCGGGCACGCTCGAGGCCGCGGCTTCGAGGGAAAGGTCCTGCAGCACGATGAGGAGGGGCAGGTGTTGCGGCGACAAGAGCTTGAGGCCGCGCAGGAGCGATTCACTATCAGCGTCGGGGAGCGAGGTAAGAATGACGATGAGCGACCGGTGACGGATGCGCGCGCGAAGGTGGGCGGCGAGGGCCAGGTAGTCGGAAGCTTCGTTCGTTTCCGAAGCCCCCACCGCGAACTGAAGCATTCGTCGGAGTTGAGTGTTCCCGCGGCCCGACGAGGCAAGAGTCCGCGCTTCCGCGGCGAAAGTCACCGCGGAGGTGTTGTCTTCCATCCGGTGGCAGGCGTAGGCGAGAAGCAGGGCGGCGTGCACCGCGTGATCGAGCCGCGACAAGGAGCCCACTCGCGTGCTCATCCGCAGCCCTCGATCGACGCAGATCACGATCTCCTGCGAGCGGTCGAGGCGGTACTCGCGCACGGTCAGGCGCGACCGACGTGCGGAAACCTTCCAGGCGATGTCGCGCATGTCGTCACCCGGGACGTAGTCGCGCAGGCGATCGAAGTCGCGTCCTTTGCCGAGGCGGGCGGCCGCGCGCGCGCCGAAGCCGCGCAGCACGAAGCGCTCGAGATCGCCCGAAACCCGGCGGATGTCCTTGAGGTTTGGAGCGACGCGGATATCGGAGGGAGATGCGACGACCTCCATTGTCCTTTCCACGAAACCGAGTTCGGTGATGGCCGCCACGGGATTGCTGAGCGAAGCGTGCCCGCGCATTCTTGGCACGACCGGCCATTCCACCCGCGTGCTGCTACCCGGTGAGAGGCGGAGTTGGCTCTCGCTGGCCGATTCCGCGAAGAGCGAGGGCAGGGTTTGCCGCAGTCTCGCCGTCACCGGGCGCGATGAACCGCTCTTGAGGCGCAGGCCGAGGGAGGCCTTTGACCCCAGAGAGAAGACGAGTGACGGCGCGCGATCGGCGGTGACTTCCACGCGGCGCAGCCGAAACGCCTCGACGCCACACAGCAGCAGGGTCGCTCCAAGGGCCGTCAGGGCCGCGACGCCGAACCAGGCCGAGGCCGGGTAGCCGAGGCAGAGGAGGCACACGAGGGCGAGCCCGCGGATGCCGTTCTCGCCTGGGATCATCAGCGGGGAACCTCGACCGCCGCGAAGAGCCGGCGAAGCACGTCGGCCACCGCGAGCCCTTCCATCTCCGCCTCCGCGGTGAGGGTAAGCCGGTGGCCGAGGACGGGAAGGCCGAGAGCCTTGACGTCGTCGGGAGTGACGAAGTCGCGCTCGGACAACGCGGCGAGGGTGCGGCTGGTCTCGAGCAGAGCGATCGACGCGCGGGGCCCGGCGCCGATGTGGATGGCGTCGTCTTTCCGGGTGGCCGCCACAAGGGCCTGGATGTAATCGCGGATCTCTTTCCTCACCGTGACGAGGCGTCTCACCGTGTCGCGCGAGGCTGCGCAGAGTGCTGGATTGAGAACACTCTCGACACTCGCCTCATGAAGCCTGCGGCCGCTCGCGTAGTCGGTGAGAATTCCGCCTTCCGCTTCCGCGGTTGGATACGCGAGGGTGATCTTCATCAAGAAGCGGTCTCTCTGCGCTTCGGGCAGCGGGTAGGTCCCCTCGAACTCGATCGGGTTCTGGGTGGCGAGTACGGTGAAGATGGGCGAGAGTTCCCGGCGTTCACCGTCGATAGTGGAAGCCCCTTCCTGCATGCACTCGAGCAGGGCGGCCTGAGTGCGCGGGGGCGTGCGGTTGATCTCATCGGCGAGCAGAATGTCCGTGAACACCGGACCCGGACGGAAGTCGAACTCCTGGGTCTTCACGTTGAAGACGTTGGTCCCGAGGATGTCCGAGGGCATGAGGTCGGGTGTGAACTGAATGCGGCGGAAACGGCCGCCGAGGAGGCGGGCGGCGCTCAAGGCGAGCAGTGTCTTTCCGGTGCCGGGCAGACCTTCGAGTAGAGCGTGGCCGCCGGTGAGAAGGCACACGAGCAGTTGCTGCTTCGAATCCTTCTGTCCGTGGATGATGGTGTCGAGGCCGTCCCGGACCGACTTCCAGGACGCGGTGACCTCAGCGAGGGTGTTCATGGGCTCTCCTTAACGCTCGATTGATCAGGCTCAGTTCTTGTTCGAAGGCTTTGTCGGATGGTGCGGTTCCGTTTTTGGCGATTTCACCCGCGAGCAGGACGTCGACCCGCTTTCGCAGGGCGGGGCCGCGCAGGCCGGTCTTCTCGCTGACCACGCGGCGCAGGTGATCGCGA
>JAYUUU010000263.1:0-2897 GCA_043754395.1 Vicinamibacteria bacterium | reverse complement strand
TTCTCGAATGAGTCGGGACTCGGCAGCGCGCCCATCGTGGCCGCCGCGGCCCAGACAAAAAACCCGGTGCGTCAGGCGCTCGTCTCCTCGACCGGGACGTTCTGGGACACGGTGGTCGTCTGCGCCATGACCGGTCTCGTGATCGTGAACTCGGGAGAGTGGAAGAACGGCCTCGGCGGCGCGGCGCTCACCCATCGCGCGTTCGAGGACATCCCCGTTCTGGGCGGCCTGATCCTCACCGTTGGCCTCCTGACCTTTGTCTTTTCCACCATCCTTGGCTGGTCGTATTACGGGGAGAAGGCTGCGGAGTACCTCTTCGGTACGAAAGTCATCCGCCCCTACCGCGTGCTGTGGGTTATCGCGGTGATGGTCGGCTCAGTCCAGCCGATCGCTGTCGTCTGGACGTTCTCCGACATTGCGAACGGTCTCATGGCTGTCCCGAACCTGATTGCCCTCCTCGGGCTCTCGGGCGTCGTCGTGAAGGAGACGCAGGAATACCTCTGGTCGGGGAATCTCGACAAAGCGGGAGCGTAGCCGGCGGCCCCGGGCATCCATGCTGAAGCGCTTCCTGGCCTTTGGGCCGGCGGTGCTGGTCCTCCTGTACGGGCTCTGGATCGGCCCGAAATACGACCGCTACGTTCTGCCCGCGTTCGACGGTTTCGTCTATGACGCGATGGCGGACAACCCGCGCGTCTTCACCCTGGCGCCCTGGGGTTATCGCATCCTCGCGCCGTGGATCGTCCATCTCATTCGCGCACCCTCCGCGGCCGAGGGTTATTTCTGGCTGACTCTCGTCTGTCTCGCCGGAACACTCCTGGTCCTGCATTCGTGGCTTCGGCGGCTCGGCTTCACGGTAAACGCAGCGGCCCTCGCCGGCGTCGCGTTCGCGGTTTCTCCGCCCATCCGCCTGATGCTCGACTATCAGGTCCTCGTCGACCCCCTGGCGCTGCTCATCGTGGCGCTCTTCCTGCGGGAACTCTGGGCGCCGCGTCTGTGGGTGCTCGCAGCACTCCTCGCCGCGGGCGCGCTCACGAAAGAAGCGTGCGTATTGCAGGCTTTCATACTCCCCGTCATTCTGATTCCGAAACGCGGGTTCAAACGTGGCTGGTTGGAGACCGCCCTCCTACTTGGCCCCGCTCTTTGCCTGGCCATTGCCCTGCGTCTGACGTGGGGCGAAGCCCGGCCGGCGCTCGAGGGATCCCTCGTACAACTGTTCTTCGAGCGAGTGTCGATCTCTGGAACCTATCTCGTTTCCGCCATGGCCCTTTCGGGAATTGGTTTGCTCGCCGTGGTGGGCCTCGTGCGCGAGCCGTCCCTGCCGCTCAGGATTCTGGGCAGCGTCACGTGGGCGCTCACGTTTGTGACCGCGCTGGCGAATCCGTACCATTTCTCCATCCCCGACTTGTCGCGACTCTCGGCCTTTGCTTGGCCTTCGGTATTGCCGCTCGCCCTCGCGGGGCTTGGATTCCGGCGAGGTCCTGAAGTGGCGGACGGTGAATGGCGACGAGGCCTCACCAGACTCTTCTCCGCCGCAACCCTGGTCGGATGTGCGCTGCTCGTTTCCATCACCGATTCGTTCCGTCACGAGCCCGAGGACGCGTGGGAAAGCCCCATCCGCTATCTCGCGAGGAATCGCGAGGCGCTCAAGACCGCGGCTCTGCTCGATGCGGGCGGGGCGTTGACCTTCGATTCGGAATCCGGCCGTTACAAAGGGCCGATCACCCAACGCTTCAATCTGACCGAGGGCCGGCTCCATCGGTGGTTTCTCTTCGACGGCTTCGGTCGCGACGCGGTCTTCGAGGCGGGCGCGCCCGAGTTCCGCGGTGAGGCTCAGCTCTTAGTTCCAGTGATGGGCCCTCGCACGCTCAAAGTGAACATGTTGATCGATGGGCCGAAAGGGACGCGAATCACAGTCAGCGTGGCGGGCCGCGACGTCACCGGCGTCAACAGCGGCGAGCCCTCGAACTTCCTGGTGCCCGCATCCGCTTTGACCCGCGGCGACAACGTCTTGATGCTCAAGGCCCCGCCCGACCCGACCTTGAGATTGAAGCAATTCGAGGTGCGCGCCGAGCGACCTCATTAGTTCACGTCTTCAACTGGGTTGCGATCGCGGTATCGCCCTCGGCGACTGCCCCCTGGCACGCGGCCTCGAAGTCGCTAATCGCCGCCTGATCCTCGCGCGACGTGGCGAGACGTCGGGCGGCGCCGTAGAGCCGTCGCAGCGAGGCGAGAATGGAGGCGCGTTGAGACTTCGCGGATTCGAGACGGCTCGTCGCTTTTTGGCAGGCGAGGCCGAGCCGCACGAGGGCATCGATTGTCTCGGTTACCTCGGGAGTCGGAGCCCCCATGGCGCGCAGCGCGCTCACCCGCTTCTGGCCACGCCGCACCTCGACGGGATCGGCGGCGGTCTGGAGCGCGAGAATCGTCCGGTCGAGAGCTTCCGCCTCGCCCGCGAGGCGTGACACCGACCCGCGAAGGCGATCCGCCTGCGGCCCTGGACCGAGCCTCGCGGCGATCTCTTGGGAGGCAGCAACGAACTCGCTTGGACCCGTGGGCATCGGTGTCGATAGGGAGTTCGGAGACGGCGCGCCCGCGGCCGACGACGGCGTCCACGCTCGACGGAGAAGCGAACTCCACCACGAATCGCCGGACGCCTGGAGAGCCTTCGCGAAATCGGTGGCTGAAGACCAACGGGCTGAGGGCTCTTTCGCGAGGCACCGTCGGATCGCGTCGTCCAGTGCCGCGGGAAGCTCGGGTGCTTGATCGCGCAAGCGAGGCGGCTCCTGAGTAAGGTGCTGGCGCAGGATCTCGCTCGCCGAGCGGCCGGCGAAGGGAGGCCGGCCCGTGAAAAGAGTGAACGCGAGGGCGCCCATCGAATAGATGTCTGAACGCGGGTC
>JAYUUU010000262.1:0-5673 GCA_043754395.1 Vicinamibacteria bacterium | reverse complement strand
TCGGTGGCGCCCGAAGCCTGGCGGCGCGGCGATCTTTCGAGCGTGACCACGGTGATCCGCGATCCTGTGACCAACCTCCCCTTCCCCAATAATCAGATTCCCGCGAATCGGATCAGCCCCAGTGCCCGGGCGATTCTCAATGACCTCGCAAAGTATCCGCTCCCAAATCGCACCGTCCCAGGCGGCGTCACCGGAAACTTCGTCGGCGAAACCCTCCTCTCCGTCCGCGCCCATCAGGGCGATGCTCGTCTCGATTGGAACGCGTCGGGCAAGGACAAGGTCTGGGCGCGGTATTCCTTCGCCACCTATGTCGATCAGCGCAACAAACAGCCGTTCGCCCTCTTCATGGGCAGCCGCAACGATCAGCCCTTCCACAACGTCGGCGTCAACTGGACGCGCGTTCTCGGCCCGAGCACGATCAACGAGTTGCAGGCGGGGTACAGCGTCACGACCGTTCTCGCCGAGACGCTCGACTGGGCGGGCCTAGGCAACGGCAACTCGGCCTACTCCATCATCGGCGGCCAGCCCATCCCCGGCCTGAGCTCCATCGGCTGGGGGAGCGGTCTCACCGCACCCGGCGCCGTCGCTGCGGACTCCGATACCGTTGCGAAGACTTATCAGTTGAACGAGAAGTTCACCTGGCTCCGCGGCCGGCACGCCATCAAATTCGGCGGGCAGCTCCTGCACTACAACCAGCAACGCTTCTACGCGGGAAACAACGGCCTTCTCGGTTTTCTGAACTTCAACGGAGCCTTCACCGGTTTCGCGTTCTCCGACTTCCTGCTCGACCTCGTTTCCTCGAAGGGCCGCGGAGGCGGCGATCCCAACAAGCCCTGGACCCATCTCCAGGACCGCATCGGCCTCTTCGTCCAGGACGACTTCAAGGTGCGGCCGAACCTGACCTTGAACCTGGGCCTGCGCTGGGCCTACACATCGCCGCTGGTGGAGAAGGACAACCTCCAATCGAACTTCGACCTCAAGACGGGAAGGCAGATCTTCGCGAGCGATGATGACCGCGCGCTCTATAAGCCCTACTACAAGGGCTTCGAACCGCGCCTCGGTCTCGCCTGGAGCATCAACGACCGGACGGTCTTCCGCGCCGGCTATGGCATTTCCCAATTCATGGAGGGCACGGGCGCCAACCTTCGTCTGCCCATGAACCCGCCGTTCTTCTTCGAATCGGCGGTGACGTACGATCGCACCACGGGGGCAGGTTCGCTGGCTCAGGGCTTCGCCGGGCTCGTGGCCGGCACGACCCCGTCCGGCAATCTGCGCGCCTTCGACCCCAATCTTCGGCCTCAGTTCTCTCAGCAGTGGAACATCTTTGTCGAGCGGCGGCTCACCTCCAGCATGTCCGCGCAACTGGGCTATGTGGGACACAAGGCATCAAATCTCGTGACTCCCGTCGAAGGCAACCAGGCCCTCCCCGGCGTGGGCGACCCGGCTACCTGGGCGGCCAAGAACACACGTCGTCCGCTCTTTGGCGTCCTGCCTCTAGTCACCACCATCGCCACCACCGCGTCACGCGGGCGGAGCGAGTACAACGCTTTGCAGGCGAGCGTCCGCCAGCGCTTCGACAAGGGCCTTGAGTTCATGGCCTCCTACACCTGGGCGAAAGGCATGAGCAACAACCGCGGTTTCTACGGACAGTTTGGCGGACCGTCCTCGGGCGGGTCGCTCGCCACCGAAGGTGCTTACTGGCAGAACACGTACGACCCCGACGCCGACTGGGGCCCGATGTTCTACGACCTTCGCCACAACTTCGTTCTCTCAGGCGCCTACGAGCTGCCGTTCGGTAAGGGACGCAAGTGGGGATCGAACTGGTCAGGTGCTATGAACACGCTTCTTGGCGGGTGGAAGCTCGCCGGGATCTACCAGGGGCGCAGCGGTTTCCCGATCACCGTGATCGACACGCGCGCGCGGTCCCTTCAGGGCGAGCGCGGTTCGGAGCGTCCCAATTGCGTCGGCAATCCGGTTCCTTCCGACCAGTCGATCACGAAGTGGCTCGACATCAACGCGTTCTCGGCCGCCGCACTCGGCACGTTCGGTAACTGCCCGGTGGGGGTGGCCCGGATGCCCGGGTATCAAAACGTCGACCTCACCCTGTCGAAGCGTCTCCAACTCGGCGGAACACGCGCGCTCGAGTTCCGAATCGAGGCCTTCAATGCATTCAACCACCCGAGTTTCGGTCCGCCCGCTCGCGACCTTTCGGTGCCAAACACCTTCGGTCAGATCACCAGCACGATCAGTTCTCCGAGAACGATCGAGCTCGTGGCGAAGTTCAGCTTCTAGTTAGGAGAGTTCGAGTTCGATTCCGCCGACGATCTTCGCGACAAGGTTGTACAAAGGGGCCATGATCAGGCCGCCCACGAACCCTAGGCAGCCGTAGAAGATCGGCAGGATGACGATCGCGCCGACGCCGAAGATCATGCCCATGAAGCCGGCTCCCCCGTCGCCGCCTGCGGCCGCGTTTCCAGCGGCTCCCATTAGCGCGAAGAGCGACACGATGGCGCCGAAGAAGAGGCCGAGGAAAGCGTAGAGGACCGCGAGCATCTTCGCGAGCGACAAAACTCCGATACTGGTGACGGACTGAAGGGCCATGGCTAACCTCCTGAGGGTACTGGTTCGCGTCGAACCATAGCGCTTTTTCGCCGGACCTTAGGGAATGGGCTCCACTTCGATGAGGCCAAACTGGAGGAGGTGGTGCACGCCGTGCTTGAAATGCATGCGAGACCATTCGTCCGGTGTGCAAGGGCCGAACGCCGGATGGACACGCGCGGAATCCGGGTCGGATGCGCAAAGCTCCAGGAATGCCTTCGACTCGAGGCGGAGGGCCGCGACCGCCAGCGGAATTGTTTCAAATCGAAGCGGCGGCACGCCGTTTTTGTGCAGCGGGCTCTCGAAGCCGCGTGGCATGGGCCGATTGTCCTGGAGGAACGCGCGAGCCTTCACCTGAAATGCCTCGGGCAGGGAAATCGCGCTCGTGGCCTTTCCGGTCGAGAGCTCAAAGACCGAGAGAAGGTGCTCCACCATCTGCGCGGCGCTGAAACCTCCCCACACGGGTTCGCGGTCGGGCGGAAGTGCGGAAAGCGCCTCGATCAGCTTTGTGGCGAGAAATTCGTTCCTGACTCGCGCATCGTTCACATCAAATCGGATCTTCATGACGCCTCCCGTGGTGATCTCGTTCACGCCCGCGGCCCGACGAACTCAGCAACCGCTTGCAGCACCTCGGGCTCGCGAAGGATCCGTCGATGGCCGAGGCCGCGCGTGGTCAAAAGCTTCGAGTCCGGCCAGGCTTCGGAATACGTCTTGCCGTCCTGCCAGGGCACATCCACGTCATCCTCGTCGTGGACCACGAGGAGCGGCGCGCTCATGCGCGGTGCGAGCAGCCTTCCCCGCATCTCCGCCATGGTGATGCCGAGCCGGCCCTCGATCGAATGCCGCATCCGCTCGCTCAAGTGATGCGGCAGGCCGAGCCAGTGGCTGAACACACGTGGGAAATGCTCGAAGTCCTCCGAGGGGGCGAGATAGGCGAGCCGGCCAACGGCCAGAGGTTCGCGCAGGGCCACCGTGGTGCCGGCCGCGCCAAAGGAGTGCGCAACGATCCCGGCGACGCCACCAAGAGATCGCACCAGGGCGCCGATAGCCTGGGAGATTTCCACGAGATTTGTCTGGGCGCCCTTCGACGATCCGTGCGCGGGAAGATCGACAGTGATCGGCTGAAAACCGCGCTCGGCCACCGCTAGCGCCAAGCCCCCGAGCTGCGAGCCGCGGCCTTCCCACCCGTGAACGAGGAGGACAGGATCGCCTTTCGAACTCCAGCGATGACCGGACAGTCGAAATCGTCCCGCGAGAAAGGTCTCAGGCCGCGCGTGCTCGAGCCAGGTCCGTTCGCGCTCCGGCAAACGCGCCTTCCGCGGAGTGAGAAAAACGCGCGCGGCGACGTGAGCGCCCAGACGAGGCGAAATTCGGTCGACGCCTCGGATCACGGCGCCCATGACCTGCATGGATCGAGTGCGCCGGCGGGGCTGATCGCCATTAGTCCGACCGGTCGTGCTCTTTTTCGCTGGCGTGGTTTGGTGTTCGGTCATCTGAGGGTCCTTCTCAGGCGCGCGAGGCGCGGATCAGGGAATCAAAAGCGGTGCGCGCGCGTTTGTCGGCGTCTTTGGAACGCAGCAGGCGCGCGGAGTGGTGATAGCCAAGGATGAAGGAGTCCACCTGCCACGCGAACTGTTCGGGGTCGACATCCTTCCGGAAGTGACCCTCTTCGATGGCCACCCGCGCGGCTTGAGCGATCACACCGAGCCAGTCTTTTTGTGAGGCGAGAAGCAGATCGCGCAGAGGCCCGGGTTGATCGTCGAGCTCGCTGGCCGCGGCGATGAAGAGGCAGCCGCCCGGCAGTTCGCCCGCGCGCGCCCACTCAAACCAGTTCTCGAAAAGAGCGCGAACCCGCGGCTCTCCTCGCGGCTGCCTAAGGGCGGGGCTGATCACCAGTTCGATGAAACGCGCGATCGCCTTATGAACCACATCGATCTGGAGGTCTTCCTTCGAAGTGAAGTGAGCGAAAAGGCCGCTCTTCGAAAGACCCACCTCTTTGGCGAGTTCTCCGATGCTCAATGCACCGAGGCCCACCTTGCTCGCCCGGGCGAGAGCTACATCGAGGATCGCGGCGCGGGTGGTTTCCCCTTTCGACATGGCCGATATATTAGCACGATCGGACTTTTCTATTTCGACTGGCTCAAAACCGCCCGGGCGTCCTTCGATCCGATCACGTTTTCGATGGGCGTTCTTCCGAATTCGATCCAGATCGAGGAGCCCACGCGAAGAAAAAACTTCGTGTGGACCGACTTGAAGGTTGGAAGCGCGAACGCGCCTTCAGGCGGGCCTTCGAGAGTGTAGCGGGCATCCGAACTCATGGTTACCAGAACCTTGGCGCCGGGCGCCAGGCGCTTGCGACCCTCGGTCAAACGGAAGAAACCCGAACCCCAGGGCTCGTTATTTCCGTCACGGAGGAAGGCGGCGGTCGCGTCGACCGAAATGAGCGTCTCCTGAGAGATGTTCTCCACGCGGAAGCGCACCGCCGGAGCGAGGAACCGCTTTTCCGTGCGGGAAGGATCGAGCACCCAGTAGGTTTCGACATCGGTGACTTTGAGCAGAGCTTTGGGATCGGGCGGCGCGCACGACATCCAAAGCATCGGCGCCAGCAGGACGACGGCGCGAACGAGCTTCGTCCCAAACCGACCGAGACCAAAGGTCGCGCGTCCAATGCGCTGGTGATGTCTCATCACGTTGTTTGTTACCATAACGGCTCTTCGCAGGCTGTGCGTAGCGTGAGGGCGCCCCGGGGCCTCATAGGGCTTGGTGGCGCCTCCGCGACAGTCCACCCCTGCACAAACTTTGGAGAAGGGATTCTCACGCATGATTGAAGTCGCGGACCTCCGGAAGAGTTACGGCCGCTTCGACGCGGTTTCCGGCGTCTCGTTCACGGTCGGCAAGGGAGAGATTCTCGGCTTCCTCGGCCCCAACGGCGCCGGCAAAAGCACGACGATGCGCGTCCTCACCGGCTACATGCCAGCCACCGAGGGCAAGGCCATCGTCGCGGGGTACGACGTATTCGACTCGCCGGTCGAGGCCAAGCGCCGCACCGGCTATCTGCCGGAAACGCCGCCGCTC
>JAYUUU010000261.1:0-7498 GCA_043754395.1 Vicinamibacteria bacterium | reverse complement strand
GTCGACATCGGCAAGTCGAACTCGCAGGTCATGCCCGTCATGGTCAACAACGACGCTCGCGTGTTCGCGGTCGCCGAGAAGATCCAGGACCGCGGCCTGTTCCTGCAGCCCGTCACCTACCCCGCGGTGCCGAAGCACAAGTCGCGCCTTCGCATCTCCGTTTCCGCCGCGCACACCGAGGCTGATCTGGAGACTGCCGTCCGAGTGATCGCGTCCGTCCTGCGCGAAGAGGGTGTATGCCAGTAACCATCTACGGGTATCGGGATGCGATGAGCGCGTTTTTCGAGTTTCCCACCGAGAACGCCCGCGAAATCCTTCCCGATCACCTGGAGCCGGTCGAGGTTCACCACGGCACCAGCATCTTCGCCATGACCGCTTTCGATTTCAACGAAAGCTCGGTGGGCGAATATGGCGAGGTCGTGATGGCGGTCATCGTCTCCCCTCTGGTGAAGCCGGGCGAGCGCCTTCCGAAGTCCGCGATGTATCCGTATCTGGTGGCTACCACTACGAAGGCGGCGCGCGACCACGCCATCGAGCGCTGGCACCTGCCGCACTTCATGGAGGACATCAGGATCGACTTCGATCGAAAGACTCCAAACGTCGGAGTGGCCCGCGTGAGCGACATGGCCGGAGCGCCCATCGCTGAGCTCAAAGTCGCGGCTCATTCGTTCGCGCCCGTAAATCACCTGTATCAGTCCTTCATGGCCAATGACTCCGGGAAGTACCTCGCGAGCATCGTCATGGAGGGGGAGCAGAGCGAGCACGAGGATGAGAAGGGTTCGATCGTTCTTCACGATCACGCCTTCAACAAAGCGCTCAGCATCGAAGACGTTTATGCCACTCCCTTCCGCGAGCTGTGGATGCGGAATGGCCGCCAGACGTTCGATCCTCTGAAGACCCTCTGATCAGGCCGCCCGAAACCCAGGTCCGCGAGAGCCTTGAGGGCAGGACGGTTTTGATGTCCCGAACTTTTGTCATCCTGAACCCAAACTCGGGCAAGGGTCGGGGCCGCCGCCTGGAGCCTCAGATTCGTGAGGCCTTCAAGAGATACGGTGTCGAGGTCGGGCTGACCACGGCGAAGGGCGACGAGGAGCGCCTCGCGCACCAGGCGATCGGTCAGGGCTTCGATCGCATCGTGGCGGTGGGCGGCGATGGAACGACGTCGAACGTCGCTCACGCGATCATGGAGACGGGGAAGCCGGTTTCCCTGGGCCTCGTGCCCGGGGGAACGGGTTGCGACCTCGCGCGCAGCCTGGATATCCCACAGAACGATCTCGAGCGGTGCGCCGAAATCGTGACCGCGGGAAAGACCCGTGCGATCGACGTCGGCAAAGTCGAGGGCCGGCACTTCCTTAACGTGGCGGGGTTCGGCTTCGATATCGCCGTGCTCGAGCGCTCGTTCAAGGTGAAGTGGCTCCGGGGCGAACTCCTCTACCTCTATTGCGCACTCCTCGAGATGAAGGCCTACCCCGGATTCCATCTGACGAGTGTCCTTGACTCTCAGCCCGGGCCCGCCGGGATCCACATGATGGTGATCGTGGCGAACGCGAAGAAGTTCGGCGGGGGTTTTGCCATCGCACCGGATGCGTCTCTCGAGGATGGCAAGCTCGACATCGTGACCTTCGGGGAACTCGGTTTCTTCGAGCGGCTGAAGGCTATGGGCGCGCTCATGAAGGGGGAGCACAACGCGCTCGAGGGCGTTTCAACTGTTCTCGCCTCACGCGCCGTCTTCAACTTCAAGGCCGCCCCATCGTTCGAGACGGATGGCGAATGGCGTCAGGCGAGGGGCGCATCGCTCACCATCGAGACTCTGCCGAAGGCCCTGAACGTCCTCGTTCCGTGATGAAGCTGCTGAGCGCCATCCGCAGCTTCATCGGCGTCGTCTCATGCCTTCTGCTGCTGGGTGTTGTGGCGCCCCTGGTCTTGTACCTTGGGGTTGTTCCCCTGCTCGCCTTCAGCCCGGGACGCCGCGAGGAACTCGGGACGGCCTGGGTGACCTGGATCGCGAAAAGCCTCACCTCGCTCATTCGCCTGGGTGGGGCAACGATAGACATCGAGGGCACGATCGACTGCGCCCAGGCCGGTGTTGTCATCATGAACCACCAGTCCGTACTCGAGGTCCCGGGCCTCATCCACATCCTTCGGCCGCGCCTGCCACGCTTTGTGGCCCGCTCCCGCTACGCCCGGAGTATCCCCACCGTATCTCAGGCGATCAGCTATCTCGACTGCATCGTCATCGACCCCCGGAGGGATCGCGCCGGCGCGGTCCTCGCAATGCAGAACGCGGCGGAACAGGGCCTTCGTCACACCGTGATGCTCTTCCCGGAAGGCCACCGGACGCGCGACGGGGAGATCGCCCCATTTCGCCCCGCCGGGATGATCGCGCTGCTGGAAGGGCGGGAACTCCCGGTCTTCACGATTGTCTGCGACGGATTCTGGCGCTACCGCACGGTCATGAATTCTTTCTTCGGCCTGGGCTCGGTGAAAGGTCGCCTGAAGGTGGTGGACTGCGCCACTTCCCCAAAGAACCGCGAGGACCTCGAGGCCTTCATCGAGGAACGTCGTCAGATCATGATTCGAGAGCTCGCGAAGATGCGGGCCGAGGCTGCGCACTGAACCCGAACGAGAACGCGCAACGGGTCCTCGACGCGCCGGGGCTCGCCCTGCTCCAGGAACTCGCCGTAGCCGCGGACGATACCCTCGGCGCCGCTGTCTTCTTCGGTTCTCGAAGCTCCGGTGTCGCCACCACGTCGGCGAGTGCCTACGACCTCATGCTGGTGTGCGAAGAGCCCGCGAGGTTCTATCGCGCGATGCAGAGTGCCGAATTCCTTCGCCGGAGCGCTTCCGTTCTCTCCGTTCTCGATCCGCTTCTTCCACCCACACAGATCCGCCTCGCCCGCGACCCGTGGCTGGTCAAGGCCTCCGTCCTGTCGCTGACCGCGCTGCAGCGCGCCACGTCGACCGAACGCAAGGACCAGTTCCTTGCCGGCCGTCTGTTTCAGGACGTCCATGTCGTATGGGCGCGTGACGATGCCTTCGCGAACGCGGTGCAAAAAGCCGTCGAGTCGGCGCGCCTCGTGACCCTCGACTGGGTAGGGCCCGATCTGCCAACGTCCTTCACCGCCGAGGCCTATCTCCGCCAGCTCTTTCGAACCTCCTTCCGTTTTGAAGTGCGCCCCGAAACCGGCGGGCGCGCGGACGCTCTTTCCACCGCCCAGGCGCCGCGCCTTATTCCCATTTTTGAGGGCGTGCTAGAAACCCTTGCCGCCGAGGGGCGGCTCAAGGCGGTGGGCGAGGGCGTCTATTCCCTTGCTGAACCCGTGTCGGGAGCCTTTCGGCGCCGGGGGTTCATGGAGTGGTCGCGAGTGCGGGCCACCGCCCGCTGGCCGAAGCATGCGATCACTTTCGACGGCTGGCTCGACTACATCGTAAGAAAGGCCGAGCGACACTCGGGCGAGACCATCGTGCTGGGGCCGTGGGAGCGCCGCTTGCCATTTATCTTCCTCTGGCCGCGGGTCATCAGGTTCTTGTCCCGCCAACGCGGCAAGGGACGATCGATATAAGGTCTTTGGCTGATGCACACACCCCTTCGCAACGCGCTGATCGTCCTCGCCATCGCGATCGCCTCGATGTTCATCTACGCCGCTTTCGGCCAGAAGCAGGACAAAGACGCGAAGGACAAGGGAACCCAGTTCCTGATGGGCCTCGGTAACTTCCTCGTCCATTGGTTCATGTGGGCCATCGGGCCGATCGAGCGGTTGAGTCTTGGCCTCAAACTCACACCCGACTTCTTCAACTGGCTCGGCCTGTTCCTGGGTGCGGTCGCAGGCATGCTGTTCGCGTTCGGGAGGCTCGGCTGGGGTGGTGTGGTCATGCTCCTAGGCGGCATCTGCGATGTGATGGACGGTCGGATCGCGCGCCACATGAATCTCGCCTCGTCCTATGGAGCCTTCATCGATTCCACCCTCGACCGGTTCGTCGAAGTCTTCGCGTTCCTCGGCCTTGTCTATTTCCTGAGAGACCACCCGTGGGGACCTCTTCTTGCTGCCGCCGCAATCACCGGATCGCTCCTCGTGAGCTACACGCGTGCGCGCGGCGAGTCGCAGGGTGTTGTGTGCAAGGAAGGCCTAATGCAGCGCGCGGAGCGAATCGCGTTGCTCGTCTTCGCCGTCTTCTTCGATGGCCCCATCGCTCTATCGGCGGGTTGGCCGCAGGGAACCGTGGTCATGTTCGTGCTCGCAATCATCGCCCTCGGGACGTTTGCCACCGCCTTCCACCGAACGCTCTGGATCGGAACGCGCCTGCGCGAGCGTGATCGAGAGAAGTCGAAGGCTCAATGAAGTCCGTGTCCATCGTGGTCCGCGAGGACGCGATGGTTCCGCTTGACCGTTGGCTCGCCACCGAATTGAGCCGGACCCTCGAACGCCCCGTGCCGCGCGGACTCACCCGCAAAGCGATCGTGGCCGGACTGGTGCAGATCGGCGGGCGGATTATTCGCGATCCTGCATTTATGGCTCGGCGCGGGCCGTCGGTCTTCGTGCGCAGCCTCGACTGGGTTCCGGTCGCAGGTCCAGTCGCTCGCTTGCGCGTCCTCTTCGAAGACGAATGGTTGATCGTCGCTGACAAGCCGCAGGGTCTGCCGACGCACGAGACGCTGGACGCGGCACGGCCCAGTCTCACCGAACTCGTCGAACGCCACGTGGGACGTCGCGTCTTTGTCCATCACCGGCTCGACGCGGGAACCTCCGGGGTTGTTTTGTTCGCGAAGGCCCCGGAAGCGAACGCCTCACTCGCGAAGAGTTTTGCGGAAAGGGAAGTCGGCAAGACTTACATAGCCCTGGTCCAGCGGCCGCCGATCGACTGGCCAACGACGTTCACCCTCGACAGCCCGATCGCGATTCTCAAGAACGGCACCGCTTGGGTCGACGCTGCTGGCCTTCCGGCCCTGACCCATGTCCGTGTTCTTCAAGGGAGTCGGGACCGGGTCCTGATCGAAGCCAAACCGGTCACCGGGCGTAAACACCAGATCCGCGTTCACCTTGCTTCTTCGGGCGCGCCGATTGTGGGTGACACTCGGTACGGCCCCCAAATGGCGTCGGCTTCAAGGCTCATGCTTCACGCGGAGCGCCTCGAAATCGCTCATCCGATCACCGGAAAGAGGCTGAGTATCATCAGTCCGCGTCCGGCTGATTTCGCGGTTCGCGATCCACGCCTCGATCCCTCAAGACAACCACGCCAGCGCGCACCAGGGCCACGATCAACGAAACCAGCTCCGGTGTCACGGCAAGAAGGCGGCCGGCATCGCGCGAACGCCGTCCACAAAGAAACGAGGCCGCGAAAGCCTCCGCGCGCGGGAGAACGCGGCTCTCGCCATTGACGAAGAGCGCCGCGCGTCCGCCGCGAAGTCGACACCAGGAAAGGCGCGCCACGGGAACCGGGGCGAGCAGCCAGCCCGCGCGAAGACGCCTCGATACCGTGGAGGCCGAAACCCTTCCCGCGCGAGCGCTCCCGCTCCCGCCTGCGGTCACCGCCTCGCCGGCGGCGAGTGCCCAGTCATCCGAGTCGGCGGACGTGACCGCATCGGTGAGGAACCGTTTCAGCGCAAGGAGGTCTGCTGGAGCGATCTCGGCCGCGTCCTTCGCGGCCGGACGACGCGCATCGTGGAAGAGCAGCGGAGCCTCCTGCGCAACCGCCCTCGACAGCAGCGCGGACAGCAGGTCGGCCGAAGAGGGCGCGCGGAAGCCGATCGAGTAGGTGAGCGCGATCTCAGAATCGCTCGGCACGGTCACGCCTCGATGGCCGACGCCTGGAGGGACATAAAGCATGTCCCCGGGTTCGAGAACCCAGGCCTCCTCGGGTCGGAACCGTTTCAGGATCCGGAGGTCGAGGCCCGCGTGGTATTCGGCAACCGCCCGACGATCGACCTCCCAGCGGCGCCTTCCTTGCCCCTGAATCAGGAACACGTCGTAACTGTCGATGTGCGCGTCGACGGTTCCGTGAACAGGCGCCAGGCTCACCATCACGTCGTCCATTCGCCACTTCGGCAAGAATGAAAACGCGTCGGCGATGGACGCGATCTCGTCGGAATGCCGATCCATCGACTCGACGAGCAGGGTCCAGTGCGAGGGCGGCAGGCGCTTCAGACGCGCCGCGTTCTGCGGGCCTTTCGTGACCTGCCAGGGTTTCTTCCCTCCGCGCTCCACGACGAGGCGAGAATCGATCGAGGCTTCGCACGCGAGTCCCGCGAGTTCGTCGGGAGTCAACGGATCCCGCAGATTGGGGAAAGCGCCTCGAACCACGAGTGGCTCCTGTTGCCAGTACGTCTTGAGAAACCGCTGAACCGACAGTTTTCCGAGAACGGATCGAGGCATGGAACGGAACGCTATCCCAGGTTCTGCGCCAGCAACTCTGGATCGCTCAGATGCAAAAGCCACAGATCCGCGCTTCGGATCGCCTCGACCCAGCGGTCGCGCTCGGCTTCGCCCGGATCGCGCGCCTCCGCGAACATATGGACGGTGTCGACGCATAGGCGGAGGTACCTCGCGGTGGCAACCAAATCGTTGGCCTGAAAGAGGACCCACGCCGCCAAAAGTCGCGCGGCCAGATAACGGCGCAAAGCGAGGTCCACCTCGGCCGATATGCCCGATCTCAGGCAAGCAAACTCGGGAAGGTCGGGGGCCATCACCCCGGCCGGGACTGAATGTCGGAGGGTCGGTCGAGGATCGCCGGGCACGAACGAAGCCGCCGGATTTTGGCGGCACTCCCGGAAGATTGCGGTCACAAAGTCCGGGACCGCGCCGTGGCCCGGAGTCCATTCCCGGATTCGGGTCATAGCCGCATCGAGCCTAAAGAGGCCTGTCCCAAAGTCCGGCTCCAAGAGCAATGTGATGGCCTCAGTCTCGAGGCGCCGAAGGCCGTTGAATCCCAAAAGCACTCCTGGGCGGAGCAGCGGGGAATAAGCGTCCCGGGCGTCCAGGCCTTCGAAGGGCCAACTTGCCGGGAAAGCTTTCGGACTGTCGACCATGGTGAAGTCCGCCGACTCCCGAAAAAGAAGCGCTGCTGCGGTCGGGCAATAGTGCGACAGACTGACCGAGACCTGCGAAGGCTCGAGAACAACTACTCTTGGAAATTGGCGGCAGGCGGAGGCCAGCGACTCTTCGCCGAACTCCCGGTGGATGGCGCAGTCCTGGCGTTCGGGATCCCGGAACCAGCAAACCCCAGCGTCGGTGCGCCGGAAGGCCGACCGGCATCCCTTGGGCGGCGTCGACATCGGAGCGAAGCCGTCAGGCCCATTACGCAGCCTGCGGCCAGCGCTCGGGAGCCGACGCCGAAGGGCCAGCTCGATAGGCTCCTCGATGGCGATTTCCCAGCCTGACGAGCAGCAGACGCCTGTGTTCTGGCACCCGTACTCAGCATGGAACGACAAGCTACGGACCAATCGAGGCTTAGCCCGGTCCGCTTCAGTCACAATAGTTTACATAATATATCTTATCGGACA
>JAYUUU010000260.1:0-8081 GCA_043754395.1 Vicinamibacteria bacterium | reverse complement strand
GGCCACGGTGTCACCAGCGACATCGACTGGAAGAAAACCGCAGACGATCTCGAGGCGTTCGGCGCCCGCATCGCACCCCGCGTGCGCGATGTTTCGGCTCTCCTTCACCGCCAGATGGTCGATGGGTATTCGGTCCTTTTCGAGGGCGCGCAGGCGACTCTTCTCGACCTCGATCACGGCACGTACCCCTTCGTGACCTCGTCGTCCGCGGGCATCGGCGGCGTCGTCACCGGCCTCGGCGTGCCTCCCTCGAAGATCGATGGCGTGCTCGGGATCGTGAAGGCCTACACGACTCGCGTTGGCACGGGACCGCTTCCCACCGAACTTAAGGACGAGGTGGGTGAGGGCCTGCGTGAGCGGGGTGGGGAATACGGCGCGACCACCGGCCGTCCACGCCGCTGCGGGTGGTTCGATGCCGTGGTCGCTCGCTACTCCGCGCGGGTGAACGGTTTCGAAGGCATCGCCCTCACCAAGCTCGACGTCCTCGACCCGCTCGCGGAGATTCCGATCTGCGTCGGTTATCGCTACCGTAACACTCGGCTCGATGACATCCCGGCCGACGTGACCATCTACGAAGAATGCAAACCGATCTACGAGAACATGAAGGGCTGGAACACTCCCACCGGTGATGCCCGCGAATGGAAGGACCTGCCCGAGCCGGCTCGCGATTACATCAAGAAGATCGGGGACCTCGTGGGTGTCGAGGTGCCTCTGGTTTCCGTCGGTCCGGATCGCGACGCATCGGTCATCGACGGCAACACGCGCACGTCGGGCTGGTTGCGTCCCTAGTCCGATGTCCTTCACGCTCTTGGCACTGACGTTCGCTCTTTCGGCGGTCACGCAGGAACCCGCGCCTCGGAACGATGCCTGTGCCCTGCCGGCCGCCCTTCGTGGCGCGCTTCAGAGCCGGTTCGGTTCTTCGCGTGTTCTCACCGCAGCGGACCTCTATGAAGATGAGCGGACCCTGTTCCGCGCGGATCATCCGGGGGCTTGTCCCGGACTTCGAACGGGGCGTTACTTCAGCCGTCAGGAACGACCGTCAACCGCGATCATCCTCATGGGCGTGGGCCCGAAGAAGGAAGTGCGTCTCATCGTTGCCCGACCCGCCATGGCGGGATGGACGTTCCACGAAGTGGAGGTCATGGACGAAGGAAGCACCGCGGTCGTTTGGCGCGAGGGACCCGGGACCTACAAAGATCCCTACGCGGACAAGACGAAGAAGACGGCGAACGATGTCGTGGTCCTCACAGGGTACGAGTCCTGGCAACGCGTGTACATCTGGAACGGCCGGGCGTTCGAGTTCCTGCAGACGAGCGACTGAGGGGGCGGCTTCCGGCCGTTGGGGAAAGGAGCTCGGGCGACGGCTCCGCTGACCCTCACGCAGACTGAACGTCGCGGAAGGAAACGGGAGTTCGCGCTAGGCCCCGGCCTGCGCCGGGGTGACGAGGGTGTCCAATCGGCTTGGTGGGAATGCGGGTTTCGCCCTCAATATGCGCCCGGGGGGGCTCGAACCCCCAACCAACGGCTTAAAAGGCCGCTGCTCTACCATTGAGCTACAGGCACACGAATGAGAACGCTTGCGAGCCGCGGATTATATGTCGCCGGCTGGTAAGTTCCGCGCCATGATTTTCACCCGCCCCCTGTTGAGTGCGGTCCTCTGCGCCGGGCTCGTCGCGAACCCGGCCTCCGCGACGCAGCCCCCGGCCGGCAAGCCCGCGATCACCGAAGGTGATTTCCAGATTCGGGACTTCAAGTTCGACTCCGGCGAAACGTTGCCCGTTCTCAATCTCCACTACCGCACGCTCGGCCAGCCCGTGCGCAACGCGCGCGGCCAGGTCACGAACGCCGTCCTCATCACTCACGGAACCGGCGGTACCGGCGCGCAGTTTCTAAGCGACAACTTCGGCGGTGAGCTTTTCGGCCCCGGCCAACTGCTCGACGCCGCGAAGCACTACGTCATTCTTCCCGACGGGATCGGCCACGGAAAGTCGACCAAGCCCAGCGACGGTCTGCGGGGTAAGTTCCCGCGCTACGGGTATGGCGACATGGTGACCGCGCAGTATCGCCTCGTCACCGAAGGTCTCAAGGTCGATCATCTTCGTCTCGTGATGGGAACATCGATGGGCGGCATGCACACCTGGATGTGGGCGACGCGGTACCCGACCTTCATGGACGCGGCGATGCCGCTCGCGAGCCTGCCCGTGCAGATCGCGGGTCGCAACCGCATGTTCCGGCGGATGGTGAGCGATTCGATCCGCAACGACCCTGAATGGAAGGGCGGCGACTACACCACCCCGCCTCGAGGTCTCACTGCCGCGGTATACACGCTGACTTTCATGACCAGCGTGCCCCTGCAGTGGCAGAAGCGCGCGCCCACGCGGGAGGCCGCGGACACCTTCTTCGACGAGATGGTGGCGCAGCGGCTCCGCACGAACGACGCGAACGACATGCTCTTTCAGTTTGAAGCGTCGCGCGACTACGACCCGCAGCCCGACCTCGAGAAGATCGTGTGCCCCCTGGTTGCGATCAACTCCGCGGACGATCAGGTCAATCCGCCGGAGCTTGGAGTCTTGGAGGAACAGCTGAAGAGGGTAAAAAAGGGCCGCGCCGTCGTGATTCCGATCTCGGACAAAACGCGAGGACATTCCACGCACTCGTGGCCGGCGGTCTGGTCCGCCGAACTTGCCCGACTCCTGAGCGAGTCGGAACCGAAGCTCTGATATATGAGTGTGAACTTCGAGAAGCGGGGAAGCGTCGCTGTCCTAGCGATCAACAACCCTCCGGTCAATGCTCTTGGCCTTGCGGTCAAGAAGGCGCTCGCCGAGCGGTTTGATGCCGCGGTGTCGGATGACGGCATCACCTCCATCGTGATCGCCGGAGAGGGCAAACACTGGAGCGCCGGGGCCGACATCAAGGAGTTCGGCCCGGCCCTTGAAGACGGTCCTTCGCTGCCCGAACTCGTCGACCGGATCGAGCGTTCACCCAAACCGGTGGTGGCCGCCCTGCACGGCACGGTCGCAGGGGGAGCGCTTGAACTGGCTCTCGGCTGTCACTATCGCGTGGCTGAAGAGGGAGCGTCGATGAGCCTGCCCGAGGTGACGCTTGGAATCCTTCCCGGTGCTGGGGGTACCGCCCGCTTGCCGCGACTCATCGGCGTCGAGGCGGCGCTCGATCTCATTCTGAACGGCCGGCGGGTCGGGGCGGCTGAAGGGGTTCCGCTCGGTCTGGTCGATGAAGCCGTGCCCGCCCACACCGTTCGCGAACGCGCGATCGCCTTCGCCGAGAAGGTGAGCCGAAGGACGCCGAGAAAGACGCGCGACCTCGTGATCGCCGCACTCCCGCCCGATCTCCTCGTCCGGATCGAGGCCGATCTCAGGAAGACCGCGAAAGGGCGCAAGGCTCCGCAGGCGGCCTTTGAGTGCGTGAAGCGCGGCACGACCCTTCCGTTCGACGGGGCGTTGCGGCTGGAGCGCGAGACGTTTCTCGCACTGCTTGAAAGCGAGGAGTCGCGCGCCCTTCGGCATGTGTTTCTCGCGGAGCGCGAAGCTCAAAAGTCCGGCGAACTGAAGAAGGGCACCACCATGCGGGCGATCCGCAGCGTCGGTGTGGTCGGTTTCGGAACGATGGGAAGCGGCATCGCCATGGCCTTCGCGAACGCCGGCATCCCCGTGGTGGTCACCGACGAAACGCAGGAATCAGTGAACCGCGGCCTCGCGAAGGTTCGCGCGACTTATGAGGAATCGGCGGCAAAGGGCCGAATCACCCCGGACGAGTGCGCGTCCCGCATCGGCTCAGTGAAGGGTGCGACCGACTACGCCGCGTTAGCACCGGTCGACCTGGTGATCGAGGCGGTCTTCGAGGAGATGGATCTCAAACACAAGGTCTTTGCGAAGCTCGACGAGGTGTGTTCGGACCGGGCGATTCTCGCGACAAATACCTCGAGCCTCGACGTGGACGCGATCGCGGAAGAGACGAAAGATCCCTCGCGCGTCCTTGGGCTCCACTTCTTTTCGCCCGCGAACATCATGAAGCTCGTCGAGGTGGTGCGCCCGACCACGGTTTCCGCGAACGTGCTGTCCTCCTCTCTCGATGTCGTCAAGCGAATCGGGAAAATCGGCGTGGTCGTCGGCGTTTGCGACGGCTTCGTGGGGAACCGGATGCTCTACGCGTACCGTCGGCAGGCTGATTTCCTCCTCGAGGAGGGTGCTTTGCCGCATCAGGTCGACAAGGCCCTGCGCGATTTCGGGATGGCCATGGGACCGTTTCAGATCGGCGATCTCGCCGGTCTCGATATCGGCTGGCGAATCCGCAAGCGCCAGGCGGCGACCCGGCCGAAGGAACTGCGCTACTCGCCGATCGCTGATCGGCTTTGTGAGTTGGGCCGCTTCGGTCAGAAGACCGGATCCGGTTGGTATCGATATGAGAAGGGAAGTCGCACCGGAGTTCCCGATCCCGACGTCGAAGCAGTGGTGCTGGCGGCGAGCGCCGAGCTTGGCTTCAAACGCCGCGAGATCACGGATGCCGAGATCGTGGAGCGCTGCTTCAGCGCGATGGTGAATGAGGGCGCACTGCTTCTCGAAGAAGGCATCGCCGCGCGTTCAGGCGACATCGATGTGATCTGGATTCACGGCTACGGTTTCCCGCGGCATCGCGGGGGCCCGATGCATTGGGCCGATGGGTTCGGCCTTTCCAAGATCGCGGCCATCGTCGAGCGGCTGCACGCGGAGCAGGGAGCCCTCGTGCGCCCTTCGGCGCTATTGAAGCAACTCGCCCGCGATGGGCGGGCTTTCGGAGAAACGACTCCGCCCTCGCCCTGTTAGGCCTGGTCCGCCCGCGCCCTGCGCCTTCCGAAAACGCAAGTCCCAGACGCGCAGGCTCAGCTTCCCTTGTTGAACCACCGTTCGAAGATCAGGTCGGTGGCGCGGAGAGCGGCTTCGCCCTGCGCGGGTGCCGGCGAGGAGGGTTGAGCCCCGAGCGGAATCGCTATTGGGACGATCGTCGAAACCAGTAACAGGGATTTTGCACCACGCAGCACGGGGTAGGATTGCCGTCCCTTCTGGAGACCAGCATGACCCCTCGACCTGTCGTACTTCTGGCCGTGCTCTGCGCGAGCGCTGTCCTGGCCCAAACGCCTTCCCCAACCCCTGCGGCAGCGCCCGCGAAGAAGGTGACCGCGGACAAGCCCGCGGCTACTCCGTCCCCAAGCCCCGAGGCTCCGAAGAAGCCCGCGCTATCCACCGAGACCTTCGGCGGTCTTCGCGCGCGGCTCATCGGAACTGCGATGACATCGGGCCGAGTGATGACTCTGGCCGTCCATCCCGACAATCCCGGGATCATCTATGTGGGAAGTGCTTCAGGTGGGGTGTGGAAGACGACGAACGGCGGCGCCACCTGGCAGCCGATCTTCGACCGCGAGGGCTCCTTCTCCATCGGCTGGCTCACCCTGGATCCGAAGAACCCGAGTGTGGTGTGGGTCGGCACCGGCGAGCGCAATTCGCAGCGCTCGGTCGCGTATGGCGACGGTGTCTACAAGTCTGAAGACGGCGGCCGGTCGTGGAAGAACGTCGGCCTCAAGAATTCCGAGCACATCGGACGCATTGTCGTGAACCCCGACAACACCGACATCGTCTACGTCGCGGCGCAGGGCCCGCTCTGGACCGCGGGCGGCGATCGCGGCCTGTACAAGACGAGCGACGGCGGCAAGACCTGGGAGCAGGTGCTGAAGATTTCTGAGAACACCGGCGTCACCGATGTCGTTCTCGATCCACGCAATCCCAACATCGTGATCGCCGCGGCCTATCAGCGGCGCCGGACCTTCTTCACCCTGATCAACGGCGGCCCGGAGAGCGCCATTCATCGGAGCACCGATGGCGGCAAGACGTGGTCGAAGGTGAACACGGGCCTGCCGAGCGAAGAGTTGGGCCGCATCGGCCTCGCTATCTCGCAGGTCGACCCTCACTACGTCTACGCGAACGTCGAGGCCGCGACCCGCAAGGGCGGCATCTATCGCAGCTCCGACAACGGCGTGACCTGGGAGAAGCGCTCCGACTACAACCAGGGCTCGATGTACTACGCGGACATCTTCGCCGATCCCGTCAATCCTCATCGGATCTACTGGCCCGATGTCTTCCCGCAGGTGTCGGACGATGGAGGAAAGACCATGCGCCCGTTCGCGCAGCGGAACATCCACGTCGATCACCACATCCTCTGGGTCGATCCTTCGAACACGGACCACATGCTGCTTGGGAACGATGGCGGCCTCTATCGCAGCATGGACGCGGGAACGACGTGGGTCTTCTTCGAGAACCTGCCTCTGACGCAGTTCTACGACATCGACGTCGACGACGCGCAACCTTTCTACAACGTCTATGGCGGCACCCAGGATAACTATTCGCTTGGTGGTCCATCCCGCACCCGTTCCGACCACGGCATCATGAACGAGGACTGGTTCGTGACGAATGGGGGCGACGGTTTCGTATCGCACGCCGACCCCACCGATCCGAACACCGTCTATGCCGAACTCCAGCACGGTGTGATCGTGCGCTACGACAAGCGGACCGACGAGCGTCAGGGGATTCAGCCGAGAGAAGAGAAGGGCGAGGCTCCGGCTCGCTGGAACTGGGATGCGCCATTCATCATTTCGCCGCATTCGCATACGCGCCTCTACATGGGCTCGCAGCGGCTCTATCGAAGCGACGATCGCGGCAACAACTGGAAGGCCCTCTCGGGTGACCTCACCCGCCAGATCGATCGGAACAGGATTCCTTTGATGGGGAAGGTGTGGGGTCCGGATGCGGTGGCGAAGAACACGTCGACCGCGCTTTACGGGAATCTTTCCGCCATCGCGGAGTCGCCGAAGAAGGAAGGCCTGCTCTACGTGGGAGCCGATGACGGTCTGGTTCAAGTGAGCGAAGACGGGGGTGCAACCTGGAGGCGGATCGAATCGTTCACGGGTGTCCCGAAGGACGCGTACGTCGCGCGGATTCGTGCGTCACAGCACGATGCGAACACCGCCTATGTTGCTTTCGAGAATCACCAGAACGGCGACTTCGCGCCCTACCTCTTTAAGACGACGGACGCCGGCCGCACCTGGACATCGATCACGGGCGACCTGCCCAAGCGCGGTTCGACCTACGCGATCGCCGAGGACCACGTTGATCCGAACCTTCTGTTCGCGGGGACCGAGTTCGCCGCGTACTTCTCGAAGGACGGGGGTGCTCGGTGGATGAAGATCGCCGGTCTTCCGACCATCGCGGTGCGCGAGATTGTGGTCCAGAAGCGTCACAACGACCTGGTGCTCGGAACTTTTGGGCGCGGTATCTACATCGTCGACGACTACAGCCCGCTCCGCACCACGACGCTCGAGATGACGCAGAAGCAGGCGACGCTTATTGGCGCGCGCGACGCGATGCTTTATGTGCCGACCCAGAAGTACGGCGGACGGGGCAAGTCGTTCCAGGGGGAGATGCTGTACATGGCCGATAACCCTCCGTACGGCGCGGTCGTTACGTATCACCTCAAGGAGTCGCTCAAGACGCTGAAACAGAAGCGCGTCGATGCCGAGAAGGCCGCCGACAAGGCGGGAAAGCCGATCGAGTATCCCTCGTTCGATGCGATGCGGGCCGAGGCAGAAGAAGAAGCGCCCGCGATTCTGCTCACGATCGCCGACGAGTCGGGCGCTCCGATTCGAACGATCACCGGCCCTTCAACCGCGGGTTTCCAGCGCGTGGCCTGGGACCTTCGCCTGCCGCTCCACACTTTGCCGCGGACACCACGTCCGGGCGAGGACGACGACGACTTCTTCGGCGGCCAAAGCGGTCCCTACGCCGTTCCCGGAACGTACAGTGTTTCGATGGCCCAGCGCGTTGGGGGAGCTGTGACGCCGCTCGGTGGTCCGATGAGTTTCAAGGTGGTCGCCGACCCCGCGAGCCCGCTGACCCTGGCCGATCACAAGGCGCGCGGAGAGTTCCAGACCGTTTACCAGTCGCTCCGTCGTTCCGTCGCCGGAGCGCTCGAGGTCGCAAATGCCACCAGCACGCGCCTCGAGCAGCTCAGGCGCGCCCTTGACGGGGCGCCCGCGG
>JAYUUU010000259.1:0-2362 GCA_043754395.1 Vicinamibacteria bacterium | reverse complement strand
GCGGACAAACGCCACTCTCCTTGTCGGCTTCCTCACCGCTTCTCTTCTCTGGTCGCTTCAGGGGCCGAGCCTCGCGCGTCGCGCGCTGTCGATGAGCGTGCTCGTGCGGATCGGTCTCCTTTCGTACTCTCTTTATCTTTGGCACTGGCCGGTCGCGGTGCTCGCACGCTGGACGGTTGGGATCTCTCTCGGGATCGCGCCGCTTCTGATCCTGCTGATCGGCGCTCTTGCGGCCGCGTCGTACTCCCTCGTGGAGCGCCCACTGCGCCACGCCCGCTGGTCGGCATCGGCTCTGGGCACGATTGGCCGCGCGCTCGTGGGATCGCTCCTGGGCTTTGCGGTCTTGAACTGGTTGCTCCTGCCTCTCGCCGGCTCGATGTTCCTCGGTGATCGATCGCGGCAGGTCCAGCTGCAGCAGCGCGGCGCGGTTTCGCTCGGCGAGCCGTGGTCGCACAACGGCAAGGTGGTGTGGGAGACCGGGCGATGTGTTCTACAGACGAGTCGCGACGTGGGAAAGGCAGTGGAGTTCGACGGATGCACGTTTGGCGACTGGCGAAATGCCAGGCGGCGCGTCCTGGTGCTCGGCGATTCGTACGCGGTTGCCGAAATCGGGATGCTTCAGACCCTCATCGACAACGGGGCCTTTTCATTCACGGTTACGGCAAGCTGGGGCGCGGCACCCGTGAAGGGCATCGCCAGCCGACCCGGGTGGTCGGAGGCGAACGTCGACTACTGGGGCCGGATCGTCCCCGGCCTTGTCGCAAGACTGAGGCCTCTGGACATCGTCCTCATCATTACCGACCTCTCGGAATACGCGCCGACCGAGTCCTCCGTCGCAGCGTCCGCGAAAGTGGAGGAGGTGGTCTCCGCGGTTGAGGCGTTCGCCGAGGATCTGAGCGGCCGCCAGGTGAACCTGGTGTTTCAGTCGATGATTCCTTTCATGCGCGAGACCGGGTGCACTCCGGAAACCTCGGTGAACCCCTGGTCGCGCCTCCCCACGGCCGACAACCCCGCGTGTCGTTTCCTGACCCGGTCACAAACATTGAAGCGGCGTGCCGAGTTCCACCAGGCACTTCTGCGGGTTCAGCAACGGAGGACCCATTTCCGCGTGCTCGACATTATCGACGTCCTGTGTCCCGGTTCGACCTGCCGCTACACGTCGCCCGACGGCCGGTTTCTATTTCGCGACGAGTTCGGTCATACGAGCGTTGTGGGCGCGACCCTCGCCGCGCCGACATTGCGTTCCGTTCTCGGCGGTCCGGCCGATCCCCTCCTGAACCCGGTGGGCGATGTCCCGGTCTCCCGTCTGAAGAATCGGGCGAAGTAGGCCGGGTCCTTGAAGCCGAGCGCGTAAGCAACCTCTGCGGCGGTTGCTTCGGTGTGGATGAGCCGCCGTTTCGCTTCAAGAGTGAGGCGCTCGCGGATGAGCACGCCCGCGGTGCGCCCGAGGTGCCGCCGGGCCAGGTGATTCAGATGTCGAACCGTAATCGAACGGTCGCGTTTTTGGTCAGGCCTTCTTCGCGAGAATGGCCTTGAACGCGACCGCCGCTTTCTGCATCTCTTCGGCGGTGCCGATCGAGATTCGCGAGTGGGTGGCGAGGCCTGGGAAAGGACGGCCCACGGAGAAGCCGCGCTCCCGGCAAGCCGCGGCGAACTCGTCGGGCTTGCGTTGCACGTCCACGAGGATGAAGTTCGCGTCGGAGGGGAATACCTTGAAACCGAGTTCCTCGAAGGTCTTCGTGGTGAAAGCCCGCGTCTGATTGTTGGCGGTCACCTGCTGAGCGACGAAGGCCTCGTCCGCCAGAGCGGCCAGTGCCGCCGCGATCGACGTCACGGGCAGGATGCCCGATGTCGTGGTGAGCCGCAGCGCGGCGATGGTGTCTTTGTGGCCGATCGCGTATCCGACGCGCATGCCCGCGAGCCCGCATGCTTTCGAGAACGTGCGGGTGACGAGAACCCGCCGGTCTTTCGCGGCGCGGCCCGCGAGGCTCCAGTAGTCCTTGCTCTCGACGAACTGCGCGTAGGCCTCATCGACGAGAACCACCGTCTCCGGCGAACGCTGGCCGAGCCGGTCGATCATCGCCTCGACATCCTTGGTGGGCCAGGTGGTGCCGGTGGGATTGTTCGGATTGCAGAAGAACAGAAGGCCCGCTCCCGCGGCCGCATCCTCCATCGCGGGAAGGTCCAGCCGCAGCGAGGCGTCGACCGGGATCTCGCGTACCGGCAAGCCCATGCTGACCGCGGTGCGCGTGCAGGTTTCAAAGGTCGGCGTGCCGGCGACGAGAGGGCGCTTGCCGTCCACGAAAGCCGGGATCGCCGAGCGCAGAAGTTCGCCCGAGCCTGAAGCGAGAAGAACATTCTC
>JAYUUU010000258.1:0-4529 GCA_043754395.1 Vicinamibacteria bacterium | reverse complement strand
GACTCGATCGATCAATTCAAGAAGGCCGGCCGCGAGGAACTGGTCGTGAAAGAGGAGGCGGAACTCGCCATCCTGAAAGCATTTCTGCCGGAGGCCGCGACCGACGAAGAAATCAAGGCCGAAGTCGACAAGGCGGCCACGTCTTTGGGAGCGCCCACCGCGAAAGACATGGGTGCGGTCATGAAGGTGGCGCTCGCCGCCCTCAAGGCGACCGGAAAGATCGTCGACGGCAAGAAGGTGAGCGACGCGGTCAAGGTTCGCCTCTCGTAGGCAGCCACCATGGGAAAGAACACGATCTCACGCGCGGCCACGAGGGTGATGGCCGGTTTCGACGGCTTCATCGCGAACGACCACGCGAAGCGGCTGATCCGCGACTTCAGAGTGCAGTCGCTCATCCTTTTCAAGCGCAACGTCGATACGCCGGGTCAGGTGGCGGAACTCATTCGCGAACTGCAGCTGCTCGCAGTCGATGCGGGCTACTCGCGTCCGCTGCTCATCGCCATAGACCAGGAAGGCGGCCGCGTTCAGCGCCTGCGGGCGCCCTGGACGGTGTGGCCGCCGGTGCGGCGGCTCGGGGAACTCGACTCCGAGGAACTGACGCGCGCCATGGCGAAAGCGATGGCGGCCGAGCTTCGCTCCTGCGGCATTGGCCTCGACTTTGCTCCAGTGATGGACGTCGACACCAACCCGCAAAACCCCATCATCGGGGATCGGTCGTTCGGCCGCGACGCGGAACAGGTGGGAAGGCTGGGGGTGGCGTTCATCGAGTCCTTGCAGAGCGAAGGTATCGCCGCCTGCGCCAAGCACTTTCCAGGGCACGGCGACACCGACAAAGACTCGCACCTCGATCTTCCGGTGATCGAGCATTCGCGTTCGCGTCTCGACGAGATTGAACTGGCACCCTTCCGGAAGGCGATCGCCGCGTCGGTGGCCACGATTATGACCGCGCACATCATGGTGAAGGAACTGGACGAGAAGGTTCCGGCGACCTTGTCTCCCGCAGTAGTCCAGGCCCTCCTTCGCGACGAGCTTGGCTACAAGGGAGTGATCGTTGCCGACGACCTCGAGATGAAGGCGGTGTCCGCCTCGTGGCCGTATGAGATCTCCGGCGTGCTCGCGGCGAAGGCCGGTTGCGATCTGATGCCGGTATGCGAGCATGAGGACGCGCAGGTCTGCGTGATCGAGTCTCTGGTGCGGGGGGAAGAGAGCGGGGAGTTGCGCAGGAGGGACATCGATGACTCTCTGCTTCGGATCGAGGCCATGATCGACAAGTACACCCTTCCTTATGTCGAGCCCATCCCTCGGGTCGCGGTAGCCGCGGCGGGCACCACGGAGTCGAGGCTTCTCGCCGCGCAGATCGGCGGCGTGGCCCTGTGATCCGCCCCAAGGCGCTTGGTCCGGGCTCTCGGGTCGCCGTCATCGCTCCCGCGGGCCGGGTGGTGAAGGCGAGGCTCGATGCCGGAATGGAACGCCTTCGTTCCATGGGTTTCGAGCCTGTTCTAGGCGAGAACGTCCTGAAGACCCACCTGCATCAGGCGGGTGACGATGACGAGCGGCTTTCGGACCTCCTCTGGTCGCTGACCGATCCACAGATCGACGGCGTCATCTGCGCCCGCGGCGGAGAAGGAGCGACCTCGCTCCTTCCCTGGCTCGAAGCGGCCCAGGTCGAACCGCGCGTGTTCTGCGGCTATTCGGATGTCACCGCCCTCCACGCCTGGCTCCAGCGAAATGGCTGGGTCACGTTCCACGGACCCATGGCCGCGGTGGAGATGGCGAATGATGGCTTCGACATGAACAGTTTCATCGGGGAAGTCACGGGCGTGCGCACCGACCACTCGATTCCCCTGCGCCTTCTCAAAGGCGGGCAGGCGGAAGGCGTTCTCTCCGGGGGTTGCTTGTCTCTCCTTGCGGCTCTCGCCGGCACCGAATGGTCGCTCCCCTGGACCGGCCGGTCGATCCTCCTGATCGAGGACGTGGCGGAGCCTCCCTACAAGCTCCACAGGATGCTGACCCAGCTCAGGGACTCTCAATCGCTGCGTGATGTGCAAGGCATCATCTTCGGGAACATGTCGAAGTGCGAGGCCGCGCCCGAGGATGGTTTCACCCTCGACGAAGTGCTGCTCGATGCCCTGAAGGGTTTCGAGGGTCCGGTCGCGATCGGCCTCCCTATCGGCCACAGTGAAGGGAAGATGCTGACCCTGCCTCTCGGCACGCGGGTCCTGCTCGCCCCCGACGAGCCGCAACAGGGAGGCACGCCGCCGGCTCCGCTTTCCGGACGGCTGCATCTGACCGAACTCGGCGTGACCGAGGACGTGGTGGTCCTGGAGTAGTGCTCAGGCGGATGTGAAGATCCATATTTCGGGCGTGTGCGGCACGGCTACCGCGTCGCTCGCCGGCCTGTTGAAGGCGAAGGGCCACACGGTCACGGGCTCGGACCAGGACGTCTATCCGCCTATGTCCGACGAACTCGCCCGGATGGGCGTACCCGTCGCTTCACCCTATGCCGAGGACAATCTGCCCAAAGATGCCGAACTTGTGGTGATCGGGAACGCCTTGTCGCGCGGCAATCCTGAGGTGGAAGCGGTCCTCGACGCGAAGCGGCGCTACACGTCGCAAGCCGCACTTCTCGCCGAGGAGTTCCTGCGGGACCGCGAGTCAATCGTGGTGGCAGGAACGCACGGCAAGACCACCACCACGTCGATGCTGACCCACGTCTTGAGGCACGCGGGTTTCGACCCCTCGTTTCTGATTGGCGGCGTGAGCCTCGACCTCGGTACGAGCTACGGCCTCGGCTCCGGCCGGCATTTCGTGGTCGAGGGCGACGAATACGACACCGCTTTCTTCGACAAGCGCCCCAAGTTCGTCCACTATCTGCCCGATATCGCCATCATCGGCAACCTCGAGTTCGATCATGCCGATATCTACGCAGATCTGGCTGCGGTTCAGCTGGCTTTCACGCGACTGATGTCGGTGATCCCGAGACGCGGTCTTCTGATCGCGGGAGTCGAGAGCGAGGCTCTGGTCGAAATCCTTCCGAAGGCGAAGTCGCGTATCGCCACTTTCGCCCTGGGCGAGGTCGAAGGCGCTTCGTGGCAGGCGAGGGGCGTGGCGCTCTCGGCCGCGGGCTCCGCCTTCGACGTGTTCCGCGACGGCGCCTCGCTCGGGCGTATTTGCGTGAGTGCGTCCGGGCATCACAACGTCCGCAACGCGCTCGCCGCGACCATCGCCGCGCTCGAGGCGGGTGTGCCTTTCGACAGAATCGTCGCGGCCTTCGCAGCGTTCCGCGGCGTGAAGCGACGCCTGGAACTACGCGGCGATGCGCGGGGGGTTTTTGTGTACGATGACTTCGCCCACCATCCCACTGCGGTTCGCGAGACGATCGCCGCTCTCCGGTCGCGCATAGGGCCCGCGGACCGCGTGGTGACGGTGTTTGAACCGCGGTCCTACACGTCGCGCACCAGGGTCTTTGAACACGACTTCGCGCGCGCCTTCGCGACCAGTGACGAGGTGGTGATCGCCGGCGCCCACCTACCCGGGAAAGTGCCGACCGCCGAGAGGATCAGCGAGGAGACGCTTGTGGCCTCGATCAATCGGGAAGGGGGGACCGCCCGCTTCATCCCGACCGTGCAGGACATCGTGGACGACCTTCGAAAGCGCCTTTCGCCCGGCGACCACGTTCTTGTTCTCTCGAACGGGGGTTTCGGCGGCATCCATGAACGGCTCCTGGCCGCCCTCAGCGCCTGATTCCCCTTTACCTAAGGGGGACAGGCGCTAGCGAATTGTGGTATGACTCTCGGAACCAGAAGAGTTGGGGATCGTCCCCGGGCAGAAACTAAACAGATCTCACGAGGAGTTATGAGAAAAATTCTCGCCGCGCTAGCGGTCGTATTCATGGCCGTATCGGCGTTCGCTCAAGGCGCGATCACCGGCACGGTTACCGACGAATCCGGCGGCACTCTTCCTGGAGCGACCGTCGTGGTCAGTGGCTCCGGCGGATCGAGAACCGGTTACTCGGACTCGGAGGGCAAGTTCAGCGTGGTTCCTGCGGGCAATGGCCCCTACAAGGTTTCGGTGACGATGCCCAGTTTCGCCGCCTCGCACCAGGACGGTGTGGCGGCAGGTGCTGCGGTGACGTTCTCCTTGAAGATCGCGGGCCTCGGTGAAACGGTGGTTGTCTCGGCGTCGAAGATCGAGTCGACTCTCGCGAACGCCCCGGTCACGATGTCCGTCGTCACATCCGCGACCCTTCAAAGCGCACCCAGTTCCAACTTCGGCGACATCCTTCGCAACGTGCCCGGGGTCAACGTGATCCAGACGTCGGCCCGCGACGTCAACCTCAGCATGCGCCAGGGCACGTCGACTCTTGCGACCTCCACGCTTGTGATGCTCGACGGCCGCTCCATCTACCTCGACTTCTTTGGTCTCGTTTTGTGGGACCTCGTTCCGAGCAACCCGGCGGACATCAAGCAGATCGAAGTGGTGCGTGGTCCCGCCTCGGCCGTCTGGGGTGCTAACGCCCTCACGGGTGT
>JAYUUU010000257.1:0-1610 GCA_043754395.1 Vicinamibacteria bacterium | reverse complement strand
GGATACGAGCCCAAACTGGGTGACTCTCTGCCCCTCGATGTGATGGTCACCGATGAGACCGGAACCGCGCGCACGCTCGGATCCTTTCTCGGGTCCCAGGCCGCGAAACAGAAGCCGATTCTTCTGACCTTCTACTACCAGTCCTGCGAGATGCTGTGTTCCCTTCAACTCGAGAGCGTGGTCGCCTCGCTCAAGGGAACGAAGTTCGTGGTGAACCGCGACTTCACTTTCCTCGCGGTGTCCATGGATCCAAAGGACACGGTTGCGGGTTCCCTGAAAGCGAAGTGGAAGATCGCGAGTGCCTATGGACAGTCCGAGAGCGACGCCGGGTTTCATTTCGTGACCGGCAGTCCCGAAGCGATCAAGCAGATTACCGCGGCCGCCGGATATCGCTACTACTGGGAAGAAGAGACGAAGCAGTGGGCGCACCCCTCGGGCGTGTTGCTCCTCACCCCCGAAGGCCGGATGGCCCGCTTCCTCGGGGGCATTGAGCCTTTCCCGCGAGACCTCCAGTTCGCGTTGATCGAGGCCTCCGAGGGAACCATCGGGACGCTCGTCGACAAGGCGATCCTCTACTGCTATCAGTACAACGAATCGAGCGGCCGGTATGGCGCGGCCATCATGAAGACGCTCCGGCTCTCCGGGGTCTTCACCGTCTTCGGTCTTGCCGCCTTTGTCCTGTTCAGTCTTCGCCGCGAGCGCAAAGCGGCTTCCACAGCAACTCCCGCCTGAGGCCGAAACAAAAAGTCCATGGGCCAGTCCTTCCCTCCGTTGTTCCCGCCGCAAGCCTCGACCGTGGCGCTCGAGGTCGACGCGCTTTACGCGCTCCTCGTGGCCATCACCGCCTTCTTCACCATCCTGGTGGCGGGTCTGTTCCTGTTCTTCGGCCTGCGTTACCGCCGCAAGCTCGAGTCCGAGCGCCCGATTCAAGTGCATCCGCCGGCGTGGCTCGAGATTGCGTGGAGCGTTATTCCTCTCCTGATCTGCCTGGTTCTCTTCGTTTGGGGAGTCCAGCTCTACTTCAAGATCTACACGCCCCCCAAGGACGCCGTGACCATCCACGTCGTGGGCAAGCGCTGGATGTGGAAGATCCAGCACATGAGCGGCGCCCGCGAGATCAACGAACTCCACGTTCCGGTGGGTGTGCCCATCCGCCTTCTGCTCACCTCCGAAGACACGATCCACGCCTTCTCACTGCCCGCCTTCCGCGTCAAGCGCGACGCTATCCCCGGCACCATGACCACCACCTGGTTCAACGCCACGAAGGTGGGTTCGTATCACATCTTCTGCGCGGAATACTGCGGCACGAAGCACTCCGGAATGATCGGCACTGTCCACGTCATGGAAAAGGACGCCTATCAGCGCTGGCTCGCCGGCCCCAACGCCGGACTTCCTCCCGCGGTGCAGGGCGCCAGACTCTTCGAGGAACTGAACTGCATCTCCTGCCACCGCGCGGGGGCCAAACAGCGCGGCCCGGTTCTCGAGGGCCTCTTTGGCGCCACCGTTGAACTGCGTGGCGGGGGCAAGGTCCTCGCGGACGACAACTACATCCGCGAATCCATCGTGAACCCGACCGCGAAGATTGTGAACGGCTATGAGCCGTTGATGCC
>JAYUUU010000256.1:0-3349 GCA_043754395.1 Vicinamibacteria bacterium | reverse complement strand
GTAGTTCATCAAGGTCAGCCCCTTGGGCGTCGGCTTAATACCCGCGTGGCAGTTCCCGCAAACCGAGACGATGGCGGCCTCAGCGAGTTTCGGGTCCATGCCGCAGTTCGGGCAGCGCGACGGGGCCACCGTGACATTTCGGAACGAAGCTCCGCCGGTTCCAAGAGGGTCCGTGTCCTTGCCCACCGTGAAAGTGTTGCGTTCCGCTTCGCTCAGATATCCAGCGATGGTGCCAAAGCCCGCGTCAAAAAGCAGCGTCTCGTCGCCGCGGTCCAGCATTGCGCGGACGAGGAAATAGGGCCGGTAGACCGTGGCTTCGAAGGTCACCACCACCTGGCCCTGCTTCGCCACCGACTCGAACCCGCCTTCCAGGTTCTGGCCGCGCCATTTCTCGAGTTCCCGGCGCGACGCTCCGGCGGCGAGCCTCGGAAGAAACCGGCCGAGCTTGGCGACGTCGGCGCTTTGCAGCGGCTTGAAAACGCTTTTGCCAAGCCTCAGGCCGGCGTCGCGCAGGTTGAACCGGGCCGCGTCGTAGGCGGCGGAGGTCTGCTCGGCGAGGTAGGCACGGAGGCGCGCGATCTTCGCACCGTCACCGTGGCGCCCGAGGACCGCTTGAACCACGTTGCCCGAGGTCTGGCGATAGGGGACATGAATGAGACGGCTGTCGATGATCCGAGCGCCCGCGCGCAGTTTGTCCTCGAAGCGCTTCAGCAGCGAGTCGACCAGTAGGTCCGGAGGCGGGTTGCCCTCGGGGTCGCTGTGTTTCGCCACGATCGCCGCGCGTTGCGCGCCCAGTCGATATTGCAGCAGTGTCTCGAGGATGTCCGCCTTCTCGGTGATGTGCGCGGGCTCGACGAACACCTCCTCGCGTTCCGGCGCGCCGACAATCAGCAGAGACCGGCAGTGCTCGCAGGTGTGGCTGACCGTCGCGTCGGTTGCGATGAAGGGCCCGCCGCAGTGGGGGCATTGAAGCTGCACCTCGAACTCGCGCACGGCCGGCGCGGGCGAGGCTGCGGGCGCCCCCGACTTCGCACGTGCGGGCGGATGCGGCGCCTTTTTGTGCGTCATCGGGTTCCTCTCCCGTCTTGGGCCGCTCTCGACTACGGCCTCGCCTTGTAGCGGTCGTAGAGACGCTGGTGCTTGTTCTCGAGCGAAGTTTCCTTCCCGTCGATGATCACCGTGGTGACGTTTGTGCGGTGGTCGAGGATGTCGCCGTTCGTCATGATCAGCGTCGCGGTCTTCCCGGGCTCGATCGAGCCGAGGTTCGCGGCCACGCCGAGGATTTCCGCGGGCGAGAGTGTGATGGCTCGAATCGCGGCATCGCGCGGAAGGCCGTAAGCGTGCGCCATGGCCGCTTCAAGGGGCAGGTTGCGCGAGTTGGACGCGTCGTCGGTGACAATCGCGAAGCGGACCCCCGCCTTGTGAAGGGTCGCGGCGTTCGCGTATGCCGCGTCGTACGGGTCGGCCTCGCGGGTCGGAAGCTGATCGACGCCGATCAAAACCGCGACGTCGTTCTTCTTTAGCTCATCCACGCATCGCCACGCTTCAGCCGCGCCCGCGATGATGAGCCTGAGCTTGTTGTCGGATGCGAACTTGATGGCGCCCTTGATATCGGCTTCGGCGTTCGCGCGCATCACCACCGGAATCTTCCCGGAGGCGGCGAGGGCCAGTGCCTCCATCGGCAGGTCGACTTTGAGCGACGCGCCTGAGGCGAGGCCTTCTCCGTAGGCGCGGGCCTCTTCAATCAGGCCCTTGAGCCGCGCGAGGTCCTTCTCCTGATTCTTCTTCCGCTCCGAAACCCGCTGTTCGAAGGTCTTCGGCTCGACGTTTGGGGGCCCCTGCGAGAAGTCGATCACCGGCGCCCCGCTCGGATAGCGCATGTGCATGGCGATAGGCCCCTTCACCGTGAGTGCGCTCGGCGTGTCGCCGACCGTGCGTATCACCGCACTCTGCCCCGCGATCAGGCTGGCGCCGCCTTGAGCGCTCCCCGGCGCGGTGAGGGCGGTGGTGATGCCGAAGGCGCGCGCCACAGGCAAAAGCTCGCTGTCCGGGTGAAGCGCCACCCACACCTTCGCGTGAGGATTGATGTCACCGGTCTCGTTCATGTCGACCGTTCCCGCAGCGCCCTGAGTGACTTCCGCGAGACCGAGGTACGTCAGCCCGTCGAAAAGACCCGGATAAACCGTCTTGCCGCGGCCATCGATGGTGCGCGCTCCCGCGGGTGCGGTGAGACCGCTGCCCACCGAAGAGATCTTCCCGTTCTGGATCACGATGGACGCGTTCTCCAGGATTCCGCCGGACACCGTGACCACCCGGGCGCCGGTGATGACGATGGGGCTCTCGGCCGCCTGAACCGCGAGGGGCGCGGTCAAAGCGAGGGCCGCGAGTGTCGCGATTGTCGCGAGAAAAGAAGACCGGCTCATTGCACACCTCCAAGTGTGGCTGCGACCCCTTTGCGGGCCGCTACATCCTTGCTGCGATCGAACAGCACCTTCCCATCGACGAGCGTCATTTCGACCCGCGTGTCGGCGGCGAAGGGATGAGCCTTGAAGATGGCAAGGTCCGCGTCTTTGCCTACTTCGATCGAGCCCACCCACTTGTCGATCTTGAGTTGTTTCGCGGGATTGAGCGTCACCATCTTGAAGGCCTCGTCTTCCGAGACGCCGCCGTAACGCACCGCCTTCGCGGCTTCCCAATAGAGCCGCCGCGCCAGTTCATCCGAGTCGGAGTTGAGTGAGACCAGCACCCCGTGGCTCGCCATGATCGCGGCGTTGTAGGGGATCGCGTCGTAGGCCTCCATTTTGTAGGCCCACCAGTCGGAGAAGGTGGAAGCGCCGGCGCCGTGCTTCGCGATTTCCGTGGCCACCTTGTAGCCCTCGAGGACGTGCTGGAACGTGGCGATCTTGAAACCCATCTCGTTCGCCACGTCGATGAGCATCAGGATCTCGTCGGCGCGATACGAATGCGCATGGACGAGCCGCTTGCCTTCGAGAATCTCCTTGAGCGCCTCCATCTGAAGGATCTTTCTTGGAGCTGGGGGGCGTTGAACGGCCCCGCCCCCCAGACCCCCGGCGCTCCGGCCCGAGCGAGTCGGGCCTGCGCTGGCTCCGGCCTTCAGGGATGCGTCGTATTCGTCCCATTCTTTCTTGTAGGCCTTGGCTTCGAGGAAGGCGTCGCGGATCGATACCTCCACACCCATGCGGGTGGCGGGATAACGACGCGTGCCGGTGGTGAAGCTCGACCGCTTCGGGTTCTCGCCAAGCGCGAACTTGATTCCTGGAGGCGCGCCTTTGAAGAGAAGAGCCTCGCCCGATTCGGCGCCCCAGCGAAATTTGATGGTGGCGTTCTG
>JAYUUU010000255.1:0-4840 GCA_043754395.1 Vicinamibacteria bacterium | reverse complement strand
CTCACTGATCGTCTCGGGGCATCTCGGCGAGCCGGCGCCGCAAGCCTTCGGGCACGCGAGCGAACGCGACCGCCTCGTCCGAAGTCACGAGACGCTCTTTAGCGAGCCGGAACAGACAGTTGTCGAAACCGAGCGACCCATTGAGGTCGTTCGCGGATTGCAAGGTGCCCTCGATCTGGTGGGTCTTGCCCTCGCGGATCATGTTGCCCACCGCGGGCGAGCCGAAGAGCACTTCGACGCCGGCCACCCGGCCCTCGCCCGTGGACCTCCGCAGCAGGCGCTGCGCGATCACCGCGCGAAGGAGCACCGACATCACACCCTTCGCATGCTCACGCACCTCCTCCGCCAGGGTGTCGAGAATTCGGTCGACCGCTCGTGCCGCGGTATTCGTGTGGAGGGTGCCGAACACGAGCACCCCGGTTTCGGCCGCGGAAAGGGCGAGCTGGATCGTCTCCGAGTCGCGCATCTCGCCGATCACCAGCACGTCCGGCGCTTCGCGGAGGGCCGAGCGCAGGGCCGCGCCGAAACTCTCGACGTGTTTGCCCACTTGTCTTTGCGTGATGCGAGAGAGGATCGGCTCGTGCACGTATTCGATCGGGTCTTCGACCGTGATGATGTGGCGCGAGGACTTCTGGTTGATCTGTCGGACCAGTGCTGCCAGCGTCGTCGACTTGCCCGAGCCCGTGGGTCCGGTCACAAGGACGAGTCCGTTCTGCATGCGCGAGAGTTTTTCGATGGAGGGCGGCAGACCGAGATCGTCCAGGGTCGGGATGGAGCCCGGAATCACGCGGAAGACGGCGCTCCAGCCCCGGGCCTGGTTGAAGATGCTTCCGCGGAACCGGCCCACCTGGGGCAGGGAGTAGAGAACATCGACCTGCCCCTGGCCCGTGAGAATCTCCTTCTGCTCGGCGGTGAGGATCTCGTCGAGAAAGCGCTTCGTCTCGACGTCCGACAGGGTCCGGAAGGGCAGGGCCAGGAGGTCGCCATCGAACCGGATCGTGGGCGGAGCGCCTGAGTGGAAGTGAAGGTCGCTCGCCTTCTGATCCGCCACGAGCCGAAGGAATGAGTCGATGCGGGCCATGGATCAGGCTCCGGTTCGGGTGGGGGGAGGCACGGGTGGCGCCGGTGTTGTCGCGGGTGCGGGCGGCCTCGGAGCGGCCTGACCCGGAGGAGCCGGGGGCAAAGGTGGAGCCGCGGCGACGATCGCCCCATCGAGGTTCTCGAAGTCCTTCTTGTTCGCCGACTTCATGTACACCTCTTCGGCACTCACCTGACCCTCTTTGTAGAGCCTCATGAGCTCGGCATCCATGAGCTGCATCCCCTGCTCGCGCGCGGTGGCGATGACCGAAGGAATCTGGAATCCCTTGCCCTTGCGGATGAGGCTTGCCACCGCCTCGTTGTTGATCATGACTTCGACCGCCAGGCACCGGCCGCCGGACAGGCGCCGCAAAAGGAACTGGCAGATCACCGCGCGCAGGCTGCCCGCGAGCAGACTCCGCATGTGATCCTGCTGCGCGGAGGGAGCCGCACTCACCAGCCGGTCGACGGTGGAGGCGGCCGAGGTGGTGTGGACGGAGCCAAACACGAGGTGACCGGTCTCCGCAGCGCTCACCGCGGCCGAAATGGTCTCGAAGTCACGGACCTCGCCGATCAGGAGAACATCCGGATCCTGGCGCAGCGCGGCGCGGAGGGCGGCGGAGAACGAGAAGACGTGCGCCCCGATCTCCCGCTGGTTGACGAGGCTTCTCTTGTTCGAGTGGACAACCTCCACCGGATCCTCGATCGAAAGGATGTGGTGGCTGGAGCTGCGGTTGATGGCGTCGATGAGGGCTGCGAGGGTGGTTGACTTGCCGGCTCCCGTGGGACCACCGACGAGAACCAGGCCGTCCTTGAAATTCTGGAACGACTTCACGATCTCGGGAAAGCCCGCCTTGTCGATGTCGAGCAGAGTGTTCTTGATGGTCCGGAAGACCGCCGCGATCCCTCCCATCTCGTTAAAGACATGGGCTCGGAAACGAAGCTCGCGGCCCGGAACCTCGTAGGAGAAGTCGACATCCTTGAGGGCTGCGATGTCCTCGCGCTGTTGAGCGGAGAGCCTCGGCAACAACAAGGCGCGAAGCTGTTCGCTCGGCAGCGGGGGCCCGGGAATCTCCTCCATTCGTCCCGATTTCTTGATCGAAGCCTTGCGGCCCGAAAGCAGAACCAGGTCGTCCGCCTCCATCTCGACGGTCTGGACGAGGAGTTGATCGAGAATGCTGCCTGCGACCGTCTGGATGCCGGTCCGGCTCTGCGAGCCGAAGCGAAGCAGAAACTCACGGGCCCTCAGTCGATTCCGCGGATGGGAGTCCTCGAGGACGGCCTGGACGCTTGGGACCTCCTGCACCGCCCCACACCTCGTAAGGCACTCAATCGCCGCACCCCGGACGTCTGCGTCGGGCGAGACGAGCATCGCGGCCACATGCGGCGAAACATTGATGGCCTTCAAATCCCCAAGGGCGCGCAGGCAAGAGACCTGGAGTTCGGGAGCGCGGGTCATCATGTCCACAAGATGAGGCACCACACGCGGGTCGCCGATAGCGCCTAGAGCCTCCACCGCACCCTCTCTCACCCACCAGTCGGTGTCGGCGTCGGCGGCGCGCACCAGCGTCCCGAGAGCCGCGGCGTTCTTGAGACGCTTCAGCATGTCCGTGCCAAAACGCCGGATCAGCGCATCCGGCTCGGAGAGGAGCTGGGCCACCGGGCGCAGGATGGATTCTGAAGCGATTTCGACGAGAACGTCGCCCACTCTTTCCCGAACCCACCAGTCTTCGTCGCGGAGATACTCGACGAGTTGCGGCCAGAGAGCTTCAGGCTTGCCCGCCGATCGCGCGAGCTCCACGCCGAAACGGCGGACGTCGGCGTCGCGGCTCTTCAAGAGCCACAAAACGGTGCGGGACAGATCCGCGCGTCCCTCCTGCCCAAGTTGCGAGAGCAGATTGGCGGCAGCGCTTCGCAGAAGAGGATTCTTGAGCTCGAGGGCCTCGACGAGCAGCGGCACGCCGCTCTCGTCGCGCTGAACCTCGAGAACCCCGAGGACGGTTTGTCGAAGGGAGTTTGGACCTTCGCGCAGCTTGCGCGACAAGAGGCGCGTGGCTCTCGGGCTGTTGAACCGCGAAAGGGATTGCAGGACAACCCGCGCGAGTTCGAGGCGGTTCTCGTCGAGAATCGGCGCCGCCTTGTCGAAGTACTCATCCTCGCTCGCGAGGACGCAAAAACCGGTCGCGGCGGCGACCGCGAGGACCTCGGTGGGGTCGGCGAGGAGTGGGGCCAGAACCGCCGCGGCCGCCTGCGGGTCTTTCTCGGAACAAGCGGGCGAAGCGACATGCTGGATGGCGCGAAGTTTCTCCGCGGAATTGCCAACGCTCAGGACGGTTTTGAGATGCGGCAGAGCGTGCTGCGGCGCCAGGGCCGCGAGGACATCCATGGCTTCGATACGCCCGGGGAAAGCGGGCTCGGCCACGAGTTTGCCGACCATGTCGAATACGGTCCGGCCGCCGAGCTTGCTGAGGGCCCGGGAGGCGGCGGCGCGCAGGGGAGGCTCGGGGGCGCGGAGGAGCGCGGCGAGTTCCCCGTGCGCTTCCACGCTGTTGACCTTTGGTATCGCGTCGACGAGGACGTTGCGGAGCGGCGCATCCGCGGTTCGCAGCGCGCGGACGAAGGGCAGGAACAGAGTCTTGTCGCTCCACCCTTCGGACATCGTGGCGAAGAGCTTCAAACGTTTTGTATGACGGCCCGGATCCTTTTGCGACAGGACGCGATTCGACACAACCTCGAGGAGCTTCAACGCCTCGACAGCCTTGAGAGCGCGTGCCGAGTCGACGAAATCCTTCTCTTCGGCTTCACCCGCGAAGGACGCGGTGGTGAAGGCAGCGAGGATGTCTCTTTCGTTCAAAGGGGCGCTTCCCGGGTTCCTACTTGGCGGGACGGAGGCTGCCGCCCATTCCGTAACCAATCGCCGCCGCGATGACGTTCAGGATGGTGTTGACCACAAGCCCCCCCGTCCTTGCCACCATGGCCGCGGCGAAGGGCACCTCGGCGGTCTGATTGAGGGCGGCAGGCGTATTCCAGAAGGTGGTGATTCCGAGCAGGTAGGACACAAGGGTCGAACCAAAGATCACGAGCTGCGTGACGATTCCGATGGTGGCGCCGAGAGCCAGGGCATCCTTGAGCTTGTACTCCTGGAAGGCCCTAGCGAACGCCGCGTGGTGGGCCGAGGCGATGAGCGCGAGGGTCACCAGGCTGAAGACATGCGTCGTCTTGGCGTACTCGGCGCCCGTGAGCGAGAGGGCCCAACGTCCGATGGCGAAGAGGCCGAGGATCCAGAAGTAGAAACCGAGCAAACGGAGGTGTCTGGTCATTGAAACGTCTCCATATCTATTGTCTGTCGTTGTCTGTAGTGAGGGCTTGTTTTGGAGTCTATGCCAAAGGCCACGCCCTTTTTCGTCCCGACAAAGGGGGTCCTTTGCTAGCGGTTGGCAGAGAATGAGAAGCGAGTACCAGCCGCGTCCTCGCTCGCCCGTCGAAACGCGAGAGCGGCGACCGCCAGATCCTCGAAAGCGATTCCGCAGGACTTGAAGAGCGTCCCTGCCTCGGAGTTCCGACCGATGGAAGGTCCCCCCGAATCGAGCAAGGCGCCGAGGGTCCTCACTCGGCCCAGAACGTCCCCGTTCTCGCTTTCCGCCATTTGAAAATCCCCAGCTTCTTGGAGGGTGCCCAGGGTTTCGACCGCGAGGACCGAGGAACGAGCGACGGCTTGCGTGTCCACTTCGCGGGTGTCCTTCGTGTGAGCGCCGATCGCATT